>JBOHSP010000063.1:0-21289 GCA_050733275.1 Gemmatimonadales bacterium | reverse complement strand
GCGTGGCCGAACCTGGACGGCGCGCCGTGACGTGGCCGAACTGATCCACCGCCACGACAGCGGCGTTATCGGACGCCCACGTCGCCGGCACGTTGCGGCGATCGAAACCCCCCGCATCGGTGATCCGGACGCGGTGCCGGGTGGTGGTCCCGGCGTAGTAACGCGGCGGGCCACCCTCGACCTCGACCCTGGCGATGGGGGGCCAGTTCACGTTCACGGCGACCGAATCGTACAGCGGAATGTCGCGCCCCGGCACAAAAACCCCCGCATACAGCCAGAACGATCCCGGCCGGTGTGCCCGGGCGAGCCCGGTGGAGTCGACGCTCACCGAGCGGCGACTCGTGGAGAAATACATGAGGCGCGCCGGGACCGTCGTTCCGGTCGAATCGTAGACCACGGCACGAATTCGCGCGGTGTCGTTGATGGCCAGCGTGAACGCCTTCGGTTCGGCGACGACGCGCGCGACCGCCGGTGGAGGAGCGGCCGACGGCGGGTTCTGCGCCGCGGCGCTGGTCGCGGCGACCAGGACGGCACATGAGACAGCCGGAAGTAAGCGACGCATGCGGGGGCATCCTCTCGCGGGGGTCAGCCGTCAATAATACAGGGCGTTTCAGATGTACGCTCTTGCAGCGGCTCCCATGTCGCACAGATTGCATGAGGCCCCAGCCCGGAGTTACCGATGCACCACGTTTGGCGCGCAACTTGCAAAACCCCGTGGGCGCTCATGCTCACGCTCGTCGCCCTGCTCGTCACCCAGGCCACCCCCGCCGTCCCCGTCCCGACGCCCTGGCCGCCCCGGCTGGGCCTCTCGCCGCGCGATACCGGCGTCGTGGCGTTCGTCAACGTCAACGTCGTGCCGATGGACCGACCCGGCGTGCTCGAGAACCAGACGGTCATCGTGCGGGCGGGCCAGATCGCCGAGCTGGGGCCGAGCGCGCGCGTGCGCGTGCCGGACGGGGCGACCCGCGTCGACGGGCGCGGGAAGTATCTGATGCCGGGCATGGGCGAGATGCACGGGCACCTGCCCAATCCCAGTGCGGGCCCGGAGATCACCGAGAATGTCCTCTTCCTGTATGTCGCCAACGGCGTGACCGTCGTGCGGGGGATGCAGGGCCTGCCGCCGCACCTCGAGCTCAAGGGACGCATCGCCCGGGGTGAGCTGCTCGGCCCCCGCCTCTGGGTGCCTGGACCGCAGCTCTCGGGGAACAGCGCGCCCAATGCGGAGACCGGCCGGCGGCTCGTGGAGGAGCAGCACGCCGCCGGTTTCGACCACGTCAAGATCCAGGAAGGGCTGTCGCGCGAGACCTACGACACGATCGTCGCGACCGCCAAGCGGCTGGGGATGCGCTTTGCCGGGCACGTGCCCAACGCCGTCGGCGTCCCCCGCGCCCTCGAGGCCGGCCAGGCGTCGATCGATCACCTCGACAACTACGTCGAGACGGTCGGCGGACCGGACTCGGCGACCGACCGCCGCATCGCCGAGGTGGTCCGCGCGACCTGCGCCGCCGGCACGTGGACCGTGCCGACGCTGGCGCTATGGGAGACGTTCCTCGGATCGGAGGATTCCGCGGCGCTGGCCGGACGCCCGGAGAACCGCTACGTCCCCGCCGGGTGGCGGGCGAACTGGGCCCGGCAGACGGCGCGGACGGGCGAAGGTGGAGGAGAGACCGTCGCCCTGCGCGGCCGTATTCTCAAGGCGCTGCAGGACGCCGGCTGTCCCATCGCCTTCGGGACCGACTCACCGCAGCTCTACAGCGTGCCGGGCTTCTCGATGCACCGCGAGATGCGCAGCATGGCGGCCGCGGGGCTCACGCCGCAGCAGATCCTCGTCGCCGCGACGCGCAACGTGGCGCGCTATTTCGGCACCGAGCGCGAGTTCGGCACGATCGCGCCGGGCCGCCGCGCCGACCTGCTGCTGCTGGAGGGGAATCCCCTCGCCGACCTGGGCAACGTCGCGCGGCGGGCGGGCGTGATGGTGACTGGGCGCTGGTTGCCGGAGGCGGAGATCCAGGCGCGGCTGGAAAGGATGGCCGCGGCATACCAATAGCGAGCCTCAACCAGGAGGCGCTTATGGCAGATACGATCCGCAAGATGGACTACTTCTACGTCACCGCGCCGGACAAACCGGGTGAAGGCGCGCGCGTGCTCGGCGCGCTGCGCGACGCGGGCGTGAACCTCACGGCGGTCCATGCCTTCCCCAGCGCGCGCCGCTCGCAGATCGACGTCGTGCCGGCCGACTCCGCGCGGTTCCTGAACGCGGCAAAGACCGCCGGGCTCAAAGTCTCCAAACCCAAAACGGTTTTCCTGATCGACGGCGATGATCGAATCGGCGCCATGGCGCAGCTGCTCGCGCGACTCGGCGCTGGCAACGTCAATGTCACGGCCACCACCGGAATCTGCAGCGGTGGCGGTCGCTACGGCGCGCTGCTTTGGGTGAACCCGCGCGACGTCAAGAAGGCGAGTGAGATTCTCGGCGCGATGTGACTGACCGTGATGGTCAGAGACGGTAAAGACGGTAAGAGACGGTAAGGGTCTGCGGGCTTGCCCTTACCGTCCCTTACCGTCGCAGTTACGGTAGCGGTTTCGTTCCGAGCGGAGGTTTCATCCTCACAATCCACAGCCCGTTGTTGATGTCGTTGACGTAGGCCAAGCCGTCGCGCACCACCACGCCCCACGTCATCGGCGTGTTCTTGGTGATGCCCTCCATGTCGGCCGTGTGCACGTGCGCGATCTCGCGCGCCTGCGCGCGCAGGTCGCCGAGCAGCTCGCCCGAGACATCGAACGCGTGGAAGCCGCCGTTGTACGCGCCCAGATACAGCGTGTCGCCGGCGACCCAGACATTGTGCACGCCGCCGTACTCCGGCTCGTACCAGGCGACCGAACGCGGATTCTTGATGTCGCTCACGTCCAGCACCTGGAGCCGTCCGAACGCGCGGAACGCCGAGGCGTCGCGTCCGCCTTCGACCGCGCCCGCCGGGAAGACTTCGTCGGCGATGAAGATGTAGTCCTTGTGCCGCCAGGCGGTGTGCGTGCCGCGGATGAATCCCGGCCCGTGCCGCAGCTCCACGTCCCGGTACAGCGCGTTGAGGTCGTACTTGTACTGCGCGACGAGCTGCGGATTCGACGGACTGCCGCCCGCCATCCCGTTGCCGACGTCGAGAATGACCAGCCCGTCGTTCCAGTACGACAGGTAGGCCAACCCGTCCTGGATGTCCACGTCGTGCAGCGTCCGCCCGGCGTCGGCGCGCGGCGTGCGCCACTGCGCCACTTCCTTGGGGTGGTGCGGATCGGAGATGTCGATCACGTGGAGCGCGCCGGTCCCGTCGTTCGTGATGTAGACGTGCGTGCCGTACTGCTGCTGCCGGTAGATGAAGGCCGAGTGCACGCCCGCCGTCACGCCCTCGGTGAATTCCGCGATGGGCCGCGGGTGGGCCGGATCCTCGAGCGAGGCGATCACGATGCCGTTCCGGCGGTCGGCGGCGCCCTCGCGCGTGAACACCATGAACCGCCCGTCCGGAGTCGTCATGATGTCGTTGACGCGCCGGGTGTTCGCGACGATGGAGTCGGTGACCACCGGATTGGCCGGGTCGCTGACGTCGATCGCGTACAGCCGGTCGCCGCCCGCGCCGGTACCGAGGTAGGCGATGCGGCCGTTGGGATGCAGCCACACCTCTTCGGTGTTGAACAGCGTGCGCGGCAGCCGCCCCACGATTTCGACCGGGCGGCGCACGTCGCGCGTCGTCACGGTGACCGCCACCGTGGCCACGTCGGTCCCATAACTCGCCGTGACGACGTACTCGCCGGGCTCGTAGGCGACGAAGCCGCCGTCCTCGGTGATCACGCCGTGGCCGGGGGCGAAGCTCCAGGTCGGCGTGAGGCCGGCGATTTCGCGGCCCGCGGCCGTGAGCGGACGCGCCGTGAACGGCACCACGTCGCCCTGGCGCACGCGGGGATTGCGCGGCCGAATGTCCACGGAGGCGATGGTGTTCGCGACCACCTCGAACGTGACCGCCTCGCTCGCGCGCCCGGCGGTGGCGGTGATCGCGGCCCGGCCCGGGGCCACCGCGGTGACGATGCCGCTCGCGTCCACGCGCACGACGCGCCGGTTCGAGCTGCGCCAGGCCACGGTGTCCGCCCGCGCGTCGCCGTCCGCACTCGTCACCTGTGCCGTGAGCCGCACGCGCTGCCCGGCGACGAGCCGCGGGATCGGCGGCGTGATCGCGATCCGGGCCGCGGGACCCGGTACGATCTGGACCTCGGTGCGCTCGATGAACGGCTTCGTCCCCGGCACCAGCGCGATCACGGCGACGGGGATGGTGCCCGTGGACCCACCGATCACCGTGCCCGCCGTGTCCACGCTGCCCTCGAAGCGTCCGCCGGCGGCCCGGAACATGATCCGGACATTCGCCACCGCCTGCCCCGATGCATCCCGCGCCTCGGCGCGGAACCGGACGGTGTCCCCCGGGGTCAAAACCCCCCGGGCCGGCGTCAGCACGATGTCGGCAACAGGAGACGGAGGGAGCGCGGGCTGCTGCCCGCCGGACGGCGCTTGCACGACGGCCAGGGCCAGGAACAGATCGAGCATCATCGGCGAGTCCCGGGTGAGGGGTTAGATTGGAAGCAAAAATGTACACGCTCCTCACGTTCTTGCAGGCGGCCTTTGCAGCACCCGGACAGGGGGCTGCGCCGGCGCCCGCGTATCTCGTGTGGGTGGCCTCGGAGGCCACCGACCGCCTCGCGCTCGTGCGATTCAGCCCGGCAGCGGGCACGGCGCGGGTCGAGCGCGAGCTCACGATTGGGGTGCTCCCCGCCGATCCCGACGGCCCGCACGGCCTCGCCCTCTCGCCCGACGGCCGGTTTCTGTACATCACGACCGCGCACGGCCAGCCCTTCGGGTATCTCTGGAAGCTCGACGCCGTGAGCGGCCGCGTGCTCGGCCGCGTGGAGCTCGGCTACTTTCCGGCGACCCTCGAGGTCACGCCCGACGGCGCGTTCGCGTTCGTGGTGAACTTCAACCTGCACGGGGACATGGTGCCCTCGTCGGTGTCCGTCGTCGCGACGGACGAGGTCGTCGAGGTGGCGCGGATCCCGACCTGCACGATGCCCCACGGCTCGCGCATCGCGCCGCGAGGCGACCGCCAGTACTCGGCGTGCATGATGGACGACGAGGTCGTCGAGATCGATACCCGCACGTTCGCCGTGTCGCGGCGTTTGAGCGTCGGCACCGAGGGCGAGCACACCGCGCACCGCGCACCGCCCACCGCGCACTCGGTCACCTGTTCGCCGACCTGGGCCCAGCCGGGCGCCGACGGCAGCCGGATCTACGTCGCCTGCACCAAGTCCAACGAGATCCTCGAGATCGATCGGGACGCCTGGACGGTGGTCCGCCGGTTCCCCGCGGGCGACGGCGTGTACAATCTCGCAGTGACCCGGGACGGCCGGCTCCTGGTCGCCACGAACAAGCGGGGCCAGTCGGTGTCGGTGTTCGATCTCGCCGCCGGCCGCGAGGTGGCCCGGATTCCCACGCGGCGGCGGGTCGTGCACGGCGTGGCGATCTCGCCCGACGATCGCTACGCCTTCGTATCGGTGGAGGGCATCGGGTCGCAGCCGGGCACGGTGGAAGTCATTGACCTGCGGACGCGGACGGTGGTGGCGGCCGCCGATGTCGGCCAGATGGCGGGCGGCATCGACTTCTGGAAAATCGACGGAGGATCCTAGCCATGGCATCACGATCAGATCGCGTCAAAAAGGCCGCCGTCCGCGCCGCCCGCAAGGCGAAGCGGTGGGCGCAGGTCGCGATGCGGGAGGCGGACCGCCTGCTCGTGGAGGCGCAGAAGCGCGCGGAGACCGAGCAGCGGAAGGCGCGACTCAAGGCGGCGCTGCGGCGCACCGGGCGCGTGCTGAAGGCGGTGGGGCGCGCCGCCGTGGTGGCGGGCGTGGCGGCGGGGATCGCGGCCGCGCGGGCCGAGAACCGCGCCCGCAAGGCGTCGAAGAAGCACTAGGAGACGCCCGCCAGTTTCAACAGCCTGGCCCACTGCGGGGGCGGCACCGGGACGACCGAAAGCCGTCCCTGCCGCACCAGCGCCAGCGCGGCGAACGTCTTATCCGCTTTGATCGTCGCGAGGGAGACGCGACTGGGGAGCGGCCGTTCCGCCGCGATATCGATCACGAGCAGCCGCGGATCCTTTTTCTTGGGATCGGGATAGGCTTCCGACTTCACGACCGCGAGCCCCACGACGGCTTTTTCGTCTCCCGTGTGGTAGATCATGATCGGATCGCCCGGGCGCATGCCACGCATGTGCTTGAGCGCCACCGGGTTCTTCACACCATCCCAGACCGCCCGCCGCTCGCGCTCGAGGTCGGCAAAGCTGTAGCTGCTCGGCTCGGTTTTGAGGATCCAGTAGTTGGGCATCTGTGGCGGGTCAGTCTCCCCCGGTAAGCGTCGTGCACCACGCCGCGATGGCCTGCGCCAGCTCCTCCAGCACATCGCGGGGGCGGCCGCGCTTCGGGACGTTGAACGAGTGGTCGGCCCCTTCTATCACCTGCAATGTCGCGCGGTCGCCCAGCGCCGCGATCACCGGGTGCAGCAGGTCGAGCTGCGCGAACTGATCGCGCGTCCCCTGGAGAAACAACATCGGAATCCGCACCTGCGACAGGTGGTCCGCGCGGGTCGTGCCGGGGCGTCCGGGCGGGTGCAGCGGGAAACCGAGGAACACGAGGCCGCGCATGCCGGGCAGCGGCTCGCGCGCCTGCGCCTGCGAGGTCATACGGCCGCCGAACGACTTGCCGCCGGCGATCAGCGCCACGTCCGGCGCGGCCGCCACCGCCTCGCGCACGGCCTCGCGTACGCGCGCCTCGGCGACGGCGGGCGGATCGGGGCGGCGGTGCCGCTGCTGCATGTACGGGAACTCGTAGCGGTACGAGGCGATCCCATGGGCGGCGAGCGCCTGGGCCATGCGCTCGAGAAACGGATGGCGCATCCCGGCGCCGGCGCCGTGCCCGAGCACGTATAGCCAGCGGGCGCCGCCCGGGCGCTCGAGCAGGCCGGTCTCGCTCACGGCGCTACCGTTTGATGCGCGCCCAATCCCAGCTCTCGAGCCCGCGGCGGTTCACCGCCTTGACGCTGACCACGGCGTCCGCCGCGGCTTGCGGCAGCACGGCGCGCGGCGTCTGCACCGTGGTGCGGTGGCGCAGGGGATCGGCCGGCGGGCCCCACGCCACGCGGTAGGCCGCGATGTCGCGCTCGGGCGCGGGCGCCCATGCGACGGTCACCCCATCCGACCCGGTCCCGGCAAGCGTCAGGTCGGCGGGACGCGCAGGGGTCGAGGCCAGCAGCATGATCGTCGCGACCGTGGTCTTCGAGACCTCGGCGACCAGTCGCTGGTTGATCGTTTCGAGCACGTCGTGCGATTGATGGTAATGGGGGTTTCCCAAGATCGGGTAGGACCCGATGCCGCCCACGATGTCGCCGTACGCTTCGTAGTAGGCGGCCGCGTCGGTGTTCTGGTAGTAGCGGGAATCGTAGGTGATGAGATCGGTGAACAACATCGCGGCGCCGTGCTGGATGTCGCGGATGCCGTCGTTCGAGTAGCGGATCGTGTTGTCGAGCCGCTGGTCGTTCGCCCAGCCGATCATGTCGTTGTTCAGGGCGCCGGCGATCCGCACGCCGTCCGCCTGCGCGCGCCGCACGAACTCCCGGCTGCCCAGCAGACCCGCCTCCTCGCCCGTGAAGAAGGCGAATTGGATCGTCGCGGGCTGCGGGTTCCCGACCAGCACCCGCGCCGCTTCCAGCAGCGCGGTCGTCCCGGACGTGTTGTCGTCGGCGCCGGGGCCGCGCTCGACCGAGTCGAAGTGGCTGCTCACCACGTAGACGACGTCGGGACTCACCGTCCCGCGCAGCGTCGCGATCACGTTGGCGCTGCGGATCCCGGGACGGGGCTCGAACCACTGCAGCTCGGGCTCGTACCCGAACGACGCGAGGGTGCGCTGCAAATACTCGATGGCGCGGCGGTTGCCGGGCTGCGTAATGAACTTGGAATCGAAGGCGAAGAGATCCTGCGCGTAGCCGTAGATGCGGGACACGGAGACCGCCGCGACAACCCGCCGAATCGAGTCGCTGAGCGGCGCGAACGTGCTCTCCGCCGCCGCCCGCAGCCGGCGCTCCGCCGTCAAGCTGGACGACACCCGCGCGCGCAGGGCCTCCACCCCGAGCGGGCGTGCGAGATTCATGTAGTGCACGCCCCGTTCGGGGGACACCGTATCGCCGTCCCGATCCGCAACGATGAGCACCGCAGAACCATCCGGACTCGGCGCCCACGCGTATTCGGGAGCCACGGTGCGGACGGTATTGTTGTGGAACAGGCGCCGCCGCTCTCCGGTCGACGCGTCATACAGGTAGGAGCGGCGGTGCCGCCCCTCCCCCATCACCGCCAGAATCCGCTCGGCACTCAGGAACTCCGGGAACAGGTCGTGCTGGATCTCGCGGGTGAGGCGCCGCTCCGTCCCGCCGATCTCCAGGACATAGAGCTCCCAATCCTCCCGGGGCATGCGCTGATAGACGATGCGCCGCCCGTCGGGAGAGAGCGCTGGATTGGCGACGCGGTCGGCCGTGCGCACCACGACGCGTGGCGCGGACGCATCGCGCACGGCGACCACGTTGATCGTGTTCGAGTCACCGGCCGCGGTCCGTCCCACGAACACCAGCGTGGCCCCATCGGCCGATACCGCGGGCGACGTTCCCGGGAAGACGCGGTGCCGGTCCGCCGCCACGTCGGGTAGGCGGCGACGCGGTCGTTCCCGATCGTGTACACGACCGCTCCGGGCGCCGCGGCGACGACCGTTTTACGCCCCGACCCCTCCGTGAGCGCGCGGGGCGGCGCTCCCGGCGCGAGCGCGTACAGGTCGGTCGTCCCGGCGTCGCCCTCGACAGGAGCGCCCGTGAGTATGAGCTGATCGCTGGCGGGAACATAGCGGAGGGCGAACGTGCGGAGACCCGGCGCCGCGACTTCCCGTTCGCGGCGCGCCAGTCCGTTCCGCCCCAGGTCGCGCACTACGATGCGCGCCAGCTCCGCTTCACGCCCCAGGATCTCCACGGCGCGGCGCCGCCAGGCGGCGAACGCGCGCACCTCGATCAGGCTGTCCAACTCCCGCCGCCCGGCCTGGATCTCCGGCGTGGCGGGCAGCGAGAGATACGCCACGCCGGAGCGTGAGAACGTGAGCCCGTATCCCGCGACTTCGCCTGCCGGGCGTGCGGCGCCGCGTTCCACGCGCACCAGGTGCGTGCGGGTTTCCGGGCCCGCCGCTCCGGTCTCGTAGGCGGCGTAATCACCCGCCGGGCTCCAGCGCGGCGCCCGCCCGTCGGTCGCCAGCGCGGTGGTGAGATAGGCCTCGCCGGTCAGCAGGGCGATCCGGTCCACGAAGTCCTCCGCGTCCGGGCCCGACAGCAGGCGCTCCAGGCCCTCGAGCGCGGCGCCGTAGTCTCCCGCCTCCCACGCGTGCACGGAGCTGTTCCATACGGTCTCGGCGGTCTGTGCCGGGCTGCGAGCGGGGAGCAGCATGCAGCCGGCGAGCAGCAGGGCGGCGATCCGGTTCATGACGCCTCTCAATCGTTGTCGAGTCGCTCGTTCAGGCGTTCCAGGACGGCGACGAGATCGGGCGTCGTGCGCAGCACGGCCACCACGGGATCCTCGCCGCGCTTCTCCATCCGCTTCCGCGCGTTGGCGATCGTGAACTTGCCGTTGTCGAGCCGCGCGTTGACCTCGTCCCACTCGAGCGGCATCGACACGGGGGCGCCCGGCAGGGGCCGCACGCTATAGGGCGCCACCATGAGCTGGCCGGCGCGGTTCTGGTAGGCGTCGACGTACACCTTCCCGCCGCGTTTGCGGATCGCGCGGGTCGTGGTTGCGATGTCGGGCAGCTCGTCGGTCACGAGGCGCGCGAACAGCACGGCGAGCTGCAGGCACTGCTCGTACGTCACCTGCCGCGCGAGGGGCAGCAGCACGTGCAGCCCGGATTTGCCGGTGGTCTTGATGAGCGCCGGCATCCGCACGTCGTCGCACAGCTGCTTCAGGGCCTTGGCGATGGTGATGACGTGCGCGAACGGCGCGTCTTTGGGATCGAGGTCGATGAGGCACCAGTCGGGCCGCTGCAGGTCGTCGATCCGGGAGCCCCAGATGTGCAGCGGGATCGTGCCGAGGTTCACGAGATACACCAGGGACTCGATGTCGTTGGCCACGAAGTAGTCGATGTCGCGCTGCGTGTCCTCGCTCCAGATCGGCACCGTCTGGATCCACTCGGGCACGAACTTCGGCGCGTCCTTCTGATAGAACGACTTGCCCGCGATGCCGTCGGGATAGCGCGTCAGGACCAGCGGCCGGTCCGTGAGGTACGGCAGCAGCCACGGGCCCATGGAGCGGTAGTATTCGATGAGGTCGCCCTTGGTGTAGCCCTCGTCGGGCCAGAAGATCTTGTCGAGGTTTGAAAAGACAACGGCGGGCCTGGGGGCCGGGGCCTGGGGCTGCATCGCCTCCGGCTCAGGCCCCAGGCCCCGGGCCCCAGACTCTGGCATCATCACATCCTCGGGCTTCTTATCATCGCGAAACCTCACAAACACCGGCTGCCGCAACAGTCCTTCCTTCGTGAACTCCTTGTAGCGCACGTCGCACACGAGCCGCGGCTCGACCCAGGTGTGGTCCGGTCCTTTGGGGAGGGCGCCGGTCGGGGGCGGGGCGCAGGGCGGCGTGGGGCGGACCAGGCTCTCCAGCGTGGCGCTCACCTCCGTGAGCTGGTCGCCGCTGAACCCCGAGCCCGCCCGGCCGCAGTAGATCAGCCGGCCGTCCTGATAGGCGCCGACGTGCAGGGCGCCGAACCCGCCGCGCGAGCCCCTGGGCTTCGAGAACCCCACGACCACGAAATCGTCGATGCGGTCCGCCCGGATCTTCAGCCAGTCGGGCGAGCGGCCGCTGCGGTAGGGACTGTCCGCCTTTTTCGCGAGGACGCCCTCGAGGCCGAGCTTCACGACCTGCTCGTACAACGCGTCGCCGTCCCGCTCGAAGTGCTCGGAGTAGCGCAGCGGCCCCGCGGGCGGCAGCACCCGGCGGAGAATCTCCTTGCGCTTGAGCAGCGGCAGCTTCCGCAGATCGTAGCCGCCGAATGCCAGCAGGTCGAACACGTATAGCGTCGCCGGTGCTTCGATCGACGCGCGCTTCACCTCCGCCCGGCCGGACAGCCGGGCGCGCGCCTGGAGCTTGGCGAAGCTGGGATGCCCCGATTCGTCGAGTACGACGAGCTCGCCGTCCAGGATCACGCCCTCGTAGGGCAGCGCGCGCACCGCCCGCGCCAGCTCCGGAAACGCGCCCGTGAAGTCGAGTCCCTTACGGGAGTAGATGATGGCCTCGCCGTTCTGGCGGGCCGCCCGCATGCGATAGCCGTCGAGCTTCACCTCGAACACCCACCCCGCTCTCGAGAACGGCGCGTCGCGCGTCTCGGCGAGCATCAGCTCCGTGTCTTCGACGCGCAGCGCGCGGCGCGGCGCCCCGAGTTTCTCGAGCTCGCGCTTGATCGGCTCGGCCTGGCGGCGCGCGTCGCGCAGCTCGTCGACCGTCAGCCCGGAGAGCACCGACTCGTCACTGTACGGCTCGGTCGCGACGAAGCCGTCGCGCTCCTTGATGAGCAGCCATTCCTTCTCGGTCTTCTTGAGCTTGATCAGCGTCCAGCGGCCCCGCAGCTTGTAGCCGCGCAGCTCGAACAGCAGCTTGCCGCTCTTCAGCCCCTCGTACGGGTCCTCGAGCGGCAGCCACACGCCGCGGTCCCACACGATCACGGAGCCCGCGCCGTAATTGCCCTCGGGGATGATGCCCTCGAAGTCGCCGTATTCGAGCGGGTGGTCTTCGACGTGGACCGCGAGCCGCTTGTCCGCGGGGTTGGCCGACGGGCCCTTGGGCACCGCCCATGACTTGAGGACGCCGTCCAGCTCGAGTCGCAGGTCCCAGTGCAGGCGCGTGGCGTCGTGCTGGTGGACGATCAACAACCCGCCCGCCTTCGTGCCGGGCGCGACCGGCAGGACGCCCGCCGGCTCGGGCGTGCGATCGGGCGAACGCTTTGCGCGATAAGCACTAAGCGGATCGGCCTCGGCCGAACGGACTAATGAAGAGGGACCCTTCCGTGGCTTGGGCATGTGGCCGTATCATACCCCGTTATGAGCGCTCATTCCATTGGATCCGCCACGGTCTCGTTCGGTCTAGTCTCCGTCCCCGTGCAGCTCTATGCGGCGGGCGAGTCGAAGGCACATATCTCGTTCAACTGGCTGCACAAGAAGGACGGCGCCCGGCTCAAGCAGCAGTACGTCTGCTCCCAGGACGGCGAGAAGGTCGAGCGCGACGAGATGATCAAGGGGTACGAATTCAAGAAGGGGCAGTACGTGCTGTTCACGCCGGAGGAGCTGAAGGCGCTGGAGGAACGCGCCACCGGGGCGATCGACATCACGGAGTTCCTGCCCGCCGAGCAGGTGGACCGCATCTACCTCGACAAGACCTACTTCCTCGGCCCGGACAAGGGCGGCGAGCGCGCCTACAAGCTGCTCGCCGACGCGCTCACCAAAACGCAGCGCGTGGCAATCGGCCAGTACGCCGCGCGCGGCAAGCAATACCTGATCATGGTGCGGCCGTTGGACGGCGGGCTGGCCATGGAGCAGCTGCGCTACGCCGACGAGGTCCGCAGCATCGCCGACGTACCGATTCCCAAGACCGACGTCAAGCAGGCCGAGCTCGACCTCGCGATCAAGCTGATCGATCAGGCGGCGACCGAGGAGTTTCAGCCGGAGAAATACAAGGACAACGTGCGGGAGCGGATCATGGCGCAGATCGAGCGCAAGGTCGAGGGCCAGGAGATCACGGAGGAGCCGGAAGAGGCGCCCAAGACGCAGATCATCGACCTCATGCAGGCGCTCAAGGCCAGCCTCAAGGAGGGCGGCAAGGAAAAGGAAGAGGCCGCGGAGCGCCCGGCGCCGCGCCGGCGCAAGGCGGCCGGCGGCGGGAGGCATTAAGTTAGCGGCGTCCTCGGACAAGGAGCCGTCATGGATCCGCAGGCATCGGCGGACGCGCCGGGCGCGGCGTTCTGGATCATCTGGGGCGCCCTCGCCGTCTTCATGATCGCCAGCATGTGGAAGGTGTTCACCAAGGCGGGCCAGCCGGGCTGGGCCGCGATCATCCCGATTTACAACCTGATCGTGGTCCTGCAGATCGCGCAGAAACCGGTCTGGTGGGTGCTGCTGCTGCTGATTCCCGGCGTGAACATCTTCTTCCTGATCGTCACGTATCTCGCGTTCGCCCGGAACTTCGGGAAGGGACTCGGATTCGCGCTCGGGCTCACGTTCCTGAGTCTCATCTTCTATCCGATCCTGGCGTGGGGGGGTGCGCAGTATCAGCCAGGGCCAGGAACTCTGCAGCCAGCTTAGGCCCGATGCCGCGCTCCTCGTGTTTGAAGAAGACGTAGGCTTCCGTCCAGCCGGCGCCGAGTCGCTGGAGGGTGGCGGACCACTCCTCGAGCGCCGCCGCCGCATAGCCCGCATCGCGTAGCCGCACGTACCCAAAATCGGCCGTGGCCACGAGCGGTGTGGTTCCCGCCTCGGTATCGGCGATGCACAGCGCCGCGTTGGTGGCGCGCAGCACGTCGTAGGTGTCATCCGACCACCAGGAAATGTGACGGAACTCACACGCGCAGCGCACGTCCGGCGGGAGCTGGGTTAGCACGTCGCCGAGCGCGGCGACATCTTTCTTGAAATTGGGCGGGAGCTGCAGCAGAATGGGTCCGAGCTTCGCCCCGAGCGCGCGCGCCACTTCGAGGAACGCGCGCAGTGGATCGTCCACGTGCCGAAGTCGCGCGAAGTGGGTAATACGTTGGGGAACCTTGAGGACGAAGCGGAATCCCGCTGGAGTCGCGGCATCCCACGCGGCGATGGTTTTGGCGCTGGGCATCCGATAGAAGGTGTAGTTGATCTCGACCGCGCCGAGGTGTTGGGCGTAATACTCCAGCCATTTCGCGGCGGGCAGCTTCGGCGGATAGAAGCTGCCTTTCCATTCTGGGAAGTTGTAACCGGACGTGCCCGCGTAGAGCTGCGGCTGGGACGCAGTCATGGG
This sequence comes from Gemmatimonadales bacterium, assembly GCA_050733275.1. Classification (GTDB taxonomy): domain Bacteria; phylum Gemmatimonadota; class Gemmatimonadetes; order Gemmatimonadales; family GWC2-71-9; genus 20CM-2-65-7. The sequence continues at coordinate 7,154 of JBOHSP010000063.1, read as the reverse complement.
GCCACAAGCTAACGAGGAAATCATGAACCCGAAGTATCTGCTGATGGTGGTGGCGGCCGCGGCGGCGGCGTGTGGGACGTCCGCCGAAACCGAGCGCCGGCTGGCGGAGCTGGAGCTGGCCAACGCGCAGAAGGACAGTTTGATGCAGGAAGTCGCGCTCGCGTCCCGGGCCCTCAGCGACGTGAGCGTCGAGCTGGCCAAGGTACAGGTGCGGGGCAACCGGCTGCGGGTGTCGTCGGAGACGCCGCTCACCGCGCAGCGCGACACGATGCTGGCGAAGCTGCGCTACGTCGTGGGACGGGTGCGCGAGACCGAGCAGCAGCTCGCGCAGAGCCGCACGCGGATCCGCACCCTGACGAGCCTCACCGACAGCATGCGCACCGCGTTCGACTCGACGATCGCCAACCTGCAAACCGTGGTCGAGACGCAGAAGGGCACGATCGACTTCCTCAACGAGCGGGTGCGCACGCTCACGGTCGAAAACATCGCGCTCGCCGACTCGCTGAACCGCGTGTACTACGTGGTGGGCACGCGCGACGAGCTGATGAAGAAGGGCCTCATCGTCGAGGAGGGCGGCGGCCGATTCCTGTTCATCCTGTGGCGCACGGGCAAGGCGCTCGCGCCCGCGCGCTTCCTCGACCCGATCCACTTCACCGTCGGGGACCGGCGGGCCACGACGGAAATCCCGCTGCCCGACTCGAGCGCCGAGTACGAGATCGTGTCGCGGCAGGATCTCGACGCACTGGCCACGCCCCACGACGGCACCAAGGTCGCGAACGTCCAGCGCCTCCAGATCGCCGAGCCCGAGGAGTTTTGGCGCAACTCGCGGTTCCTGATCATCGTCCGGGAGGGGGGAACGGGGGGCACTGCCGATTGAGACCCATGCCCTGATCTCCCGTTGCTCCTGGTGCGAATCGAGCGCCGCCATGATCGCCTACCACGACAGCGAGTGGGGCGTCCCGCTGCACCACGACCGCGAGCTCTTCGCCAAGCTCGTGCTCGACGGCTTTCAGGCCGGGCTCTCCTGGGCCATCATCCTGCGCAAGCGCGACGCCTTCCTCGAGGCGTTCGACGGCTTCGACCCGGACCGCATCGCGCGCTACGACCGGCGCCGCGTCGCGCGGCTGCTCAAGAACCCCGGCATCGTCCGCAACCGCCAGAAGGTCGCGGCCGCGGTCGGCAACGCGCGCGCGTTCCTGAACATGCAGGACGCCGGCGAATCCTTCGACGCCTTCCTGTGGGGATTCGTGGGCGGCAAGCCCAGGCAGAACGCCTGGAGGTCGTTGCGCCAGCTACCGGCGCAGACGAAACAATCCGAGCAGATGAGCAAGGCTCTGGTGGGGAAAGGATTCCGATTCGTCGGGCCGACGATCTGCTATGCCTTCATGCAGGCGGTCGGCATGGTGAACGACCACCTCGTGACCTGCTTCCGCCACTCCGCTATTTCGCGCGCTCCAGGTATTCGCCGGATCTAGGATCGACGCGGACCTTCTCTCCCGAGCTGATGAAGTCCGGAACCTGCACCGTCACCCCGTTGGAGAGCTTCGCGGGCTTACTGCTGGCGGTCTTGGTCGCCGTCCGCATCACCGGCGACGTGTCCACGATCGTGAGCTCGATCACGGCCGGCAGCTCGATCGCGATCGGCCGGCCGTCCAGCCACTCGACCTGCACCACCATCTCCGGCTGCAGCCACGGCGCGTCGTCCCCCACGATCCGCTCGTCGAGCGTGAACTGTTCATAGGTCTGCTGATCCATCACGTGCACGCCGCTCTGATCCTGGTAGAGGACCTGCATCTCCTTGGTATCGAGCCGCGCTTCATCCACGAAGTCGGTCGCGGCGAGCCGTTGATCGAACGTGTTGCCCGTGACGAGATTGCGAAACCGGACCTGCACGAAGGCGCGCAGGTTCCCCGGCGTGCGGTGCGTGAAATCCATCACGCGGGATGGCTGCCCGTCGATGAGGACTACGTGCCCTTTGCGAATGTCAGTGGCTTTCATCAGGGAGCGGAAGATAAAGCGGCGGCGGCGGGCGGCGAAAGGCGGCAGAGGGCGGCGAAAGTGTTGCGCCGGGAACCCCCGTTGCTTACCGTGGCAGTTCGTGGTCCGCCTGGTCGTCCCACAGATCGCGATCCGCCGGCGTCATCCCGCTGGGCGCCGGGGAACCTCTGCCCGCTGTGAGCATGCTCACAGGAGAGGCGCGTGTCGCTGTATCGCGATACGCGGCACATTGTCCTCAAACGGGCGCGGCATGCGAAACGCAAGTCCTTCGGAAGACGTGGCTTGTCCTGTGGGCACCAAGCTTGCCTCAGTAACAGGCCGGAAGGAGGCAGCATGATCAAGCCCATCATTCACCGGGCATTGACGCGTGCCGACCTGAACCGGCTGGTCTCCGAGATTGCGCGCGTGGACGTCGCCGAAGGCCGCAGCGCCGAGCAGGCGCTCCAGGCGGGAGCTGTGGACGCGGTCCTCGACTCACCCGCCGCCCTCGAAGCGGTGCTGGGCCGGGGGGGGGCCCCCGCGCCCTTGCCGCTGACGCTGCTCTGGTACGTCCCGATCCGGGCCCAGCTCCGCACGCTGGGCGTCACCGATATCGACCTCGCCGACTACGCGGCGACCTTGCCCGTCGTGTTCGCCACGTCGCGGGCGCTGCACGTGATCGCGCGCGGGGAGAACGGCGTCGCGGTGTGGTGGCGGTTCGTGTCCGCCCTGCCCCGCGGCACGATCGCCCAGGCGGAGGCGGCCGCTGATGCCGCCGCGGTCGCGCTGTGGTGGGCCGGCTGCTTCCCGGAGTGGGTCTCGCGGCGCGGCGCTGGGCACGGGATGATCCGCGCGTACGTGGCGTTCGCGGGTCGGATGCTCGCGCTCGCCGCGGAGCTGCTGGAGCGCGCGACGCCCGGCGAGGCCGCCCTGTATGCGCGCGCCGCCGAGCAGCGCGCCTCGCTGCACGCGGCGCTCATCGAAGCGCGCGCCGACTACCTCGGCCACGACGCGCACACGAGCGAAAACAGACTCGCACGGTGGTTGAAGCGGCTGGCGGATAACTGACTTAACTGCAGAAAGGCGCAAAGAGGCGCGAAGAGGCGCATGAAGGCGGCGCCTCTTTGCGCCTTCGCTTCTAGGGCTCGACCGTAACCGCAGGCTGCTTCCAGCGCTCCACCTCCTCACTGAACAGCCGGGCCCGCTCCGTCAAGTCGATCGGCGCTACGCCCGGGTCCTCTTTCACCAGCTCGACCCGCGCCAGGTTCGTCACGGCCTTGCCGTACGTGCCTTCGATGGTCAGCGCGTCGCGATATGCCGACGCAGCCGCGCCGAAGCGGCCCGTGTGCTCGAGGGCCATGCCGAGGTTGTTGTGGAACGTCGCCACCCCATCCTCCAGCTCGACCGCGCGCGCCAGCGGCCCCAGCGCGTCCTCGAAGCGCCCCAGCCGGATGTACAGCGTCCCGAGGTTGTTCAGCGCCCAGACATCCTCGCCGTTGGCCACGATCGCCCGCCGGTAGGCCTCCTCGGCTTCGTCGGGGCGATCCAGCGCGGCATACGCGCGTCCCAGCAGCCGCAGCGGCTCGCTCGACGTGGAATCGAGCGCCAGCGCCGTGTCGATGTGCACGAGCGCGCTGTCGGGCTTGCCGGCTTCGAGCAGCACGCGGCTGAAGTTGAGGTGACTCTTCACGTGCGAGGGATCGAGCGACAGCGCCTGGCCGAATGCCGACTCGGCGCGCTCGAGCTGGCCCGCCTTCCAGGCCGAGAGGCCGAGCATGTAGAAGCCCCACGGATTGGTGGGCCGGCGCTCGCTGTAGGCTGCGAACAGCGTCACGGCGTCATCGTACCGGCGCGACCGGTATGCCGAGTCCGCCATTGCAAACGAGACCGGCCCGCTGATCACGAGCGTCGTCTCCTCCTCGGGCACGGACGGCGGCGTCGACTCCGGCACCGCCGCAACGACGGGCTCACGCGCGGACGCCTCGTCGGGCGTGCGGTCGCCGCAGCCCGCCGCGAAGTATCCCACGACGATCAGCAGGACCATCGCCACGACGACGCCGACGGTGACCTTCGTGGGATGGGTACGTTCGATCGAAAACTGGTACGACATGGCTCCTCCAGGAACAGGGGTTCGGCTCCTGGAAAAGCAGGAGGGATGCCGCTGGTCGCGTATCGGTTATCGGTTGTCGGAGAAGGGGTTAGCTGTGCGGGCTGCGGGCTGCGTGTGCGCCGAGACACCGTTGCGGCGGGGGCTACGTGTTTTTTTGGACACCCAAGCGCCGCATGACTTTCAGCAGGCTCGCGTGGTCGGCGAGCCCCAGCTCCTTCGCGGTCTTCGTGATGTGCCAGTCGTTGCGCTCCAGCGCCGCAATCACGATCTGCCGCTCGGCCTCGAGTTTTTGCTCTTCATAACTGCGCGCAACTGCGCTGGAACTGCGCGGTCGCGATCTGCGTGAATCCGCTATCTCGGGCGGCACATCTTCCAGGGTCAGATCTGCGTGATCCGTGGCAATGAGCATGCGCTCGATCACGTTGCGCAGCTCGCGCACGTTGTTGCGGCGCCACTCGTAGGCCATCAGCGCCTCGAGCGCCGCCGGCGCGATCCCGCGCGGCCGCACGCCGAAGCGGGCGCACGTGGCGCCGAGCAGGTGCTCGACCAGGGCCGGGATGTCGGACAGCCGGTCGCGCAGCGGCGGCACGCGGAGCACGTGCACGTTGAGCCGGTAAAACAGGTCCTCGCGGAACCGCCCGGCGGCGATTTCCTGCTCGAGGTCGCGGTGCGTCGCGGCGATGACGCGCGCGTTCACCGCGATCGTGCGCGAGCCGCCGAGCCGCGTCACCTGCCGCTCCTCGAGCACGCGCAGCAGCTTGGCCTGCGCCGCGGCGGGGAGGTCGCCGATCTCGTCGAGCAAGAGCGTGCCGCCCTGCGCCGACTCGAACGCCCCTTTGCGGGTGGCGCTCGCGCCCGTGAAGGCGCCACGCTCGTGGCCGAACAGCTCGCTCTCGATCAGCTCGTGCGGGAGGGCCGCGCTGTTCAGCGCCACGAACGGCCCCTTGGGATTGGCGCCGAGCCGGTGCAGCTCCCGGGCGACCAGCTCCTTGCCCGTGCCGCTCTCGCCCACGATCAGCGCGGGGCTCGGCACCGGCGCGATCCGCACGATGGCTTCCTTCAGCTTGGCGAGCGCGGGACTCGATCCGACGAGCGGCGACTCGACCCCGAAGCCCCGCCGCAGCGCGCCGACCTGCTCGGTCAGACGGCGGCGCTCGAGGGCGTGCTCGACCTCTTGCGCGACGCGCTCCATCGGCTCCGCCTTGTCGATGAAGCCGTGCGCGCCGAGCCGGATCGCCTCGGCGCAGCGGTCGTAGTCTCCCGTGCCGGTGTACACGATCACCGGCACGCGCAGCCCGAGCCGCTCCACCGCGCGCAGCACCTCGAAGCCGTCCATGCCCGGCATCTCGAGATCGAGAATCACGCAGTCCACCGGCTCGCGGGTCAGGGCCTCGAGGGCCGTGCGACCGCTGTGCGCCACCAGCGTCTCGTCGCCGCGCAGCCGCTTGAGATCGTAGGCGTACTGCTCGGCCATGGCGGGCACGTCGTCGACGATGAGCACGAGGGTCATTCGCCTGATTTTCCCAGGCTACAGCCTGGGCTCGGCGAGACGCTGCCCTTAAGGGCAACGCTGTGCCGAGCCCACCCTTCAGGGTGGGAACAACGTGCCACGGCGACGGTGCTCATGGGGGACTCATCCCGATCCCACCGGAATCTCGACGATAAACGTGCTTCCCTTCCCCGGCTCGGTCTCGACTTTGAGCGCGCCGTTCGAATCGAGCACCAGGCGCCGCACGATCGAGAGCCCGAGGCCCGTACCGCCGGGCTTGGTGGTGAAGAAGTCGTCGAACGCGCGATTCAGCTCCTGCTTGGTCATGCCGCGGCCGGTGTCGCTGACGGCGATGCGCACCACACCGTTGCCGCGCGAGGTCGTCACCGTCACGGTCCCCGGACGGCCCTCGAGGCTGTCCGTCGCGTTGCCGATCAGATTCTCCAGCACCCGCCGCAGCACCAGCGCGTCGGCCGAGACGGGCGGCAGCCCGTCGCCCAGCTCGACCCGCGCGGGCCCGCCCTTCACCACGTCGCGGATCACCGCGTTCACGTCGGTGGGTTTGCGTTCCGCCTGCGGCGAGAGCCGGGCGTAATTCGCGGCGAGCGTTTCGAGATAGGCGATGCTCGACTCCACCGTTCCCTGCCGTTCGGCGAACACCGCCGGAAGCTTGCCCGGCTCCTCGCGCGCGACCTGCGCGAGATGGCGCACGACGTTGCGCAGCGGGGCGAGGCCGTTCTTCACGTCGTGATTGACCTGGCGCGCGAGGTCGCCGAAGGCGGCGCGGCGTTCCATCTCGCGCAGCCGCGACGCGCCGGCCCGCAGTCGCTCCACCATCGCGCCGAGCAGCCGGGTGAGCGTGCCGATCTCGTCGCGGCGCTCGCTCGTGAACCCGACGTCCAGCCGGTCGAGGTCGATCGCGGCGGTCTGGCGGGCCAGCGCCGTGAGCGGGCGGCTGATGCGCGCCGCCAGCCAGCTCGCGAGCAGCAGCGCGGCCGCCGCGGCGATCAGCACGGCGGCCCCGAACCAGAGATTGACGTTGCGGCGCAGCGCGGCCAGCAGGTCGCCGGTGCGCAGCACGACGATGCGCGCCTGCCCCAGGGGGCCCGGTCCCTCGGTCGCGTCTACGTACGCCAGCGCCACCTGCTCGACGACCGAATCCGCCGGAATGCTGTCGGCGGTCCCGGGCAGCCACACGCGGGCCGCAAGCTCGGCGCCCTGCGCGAGGCGTCCCAGGAACGCCGAATCCACCGCGACGCCGCCCAGCAGGGTGAACCGCCGGCCGGCCACGGCCACGGAATCGCGCGCCACGAGCGCGAGCAGCGTGCTCTCCGCGGTCGCGGCGCGGACCAGGACGGGCCGCGCGGCGGGCACGGCCGGCCCCACGCGATCGTATTCGTTGCGGAAGTGGCCCGACGAGACGATCCGCCCGTCGGCATCCTGGATCTGCAGGAAGTCGAGTCCGCCGAGCCGCATGGCACCGGCGGCGTAATCGAGCACGTAGGCACGGCCGTCGCGACCGCCGCGGAACACGGCCGCGCGGAACGCGTTGTCGCCGGCGAGCGCCCCGCGCAGCGC
>JBOHSP010000062.1:0-2317 GCA_050733275.1 Gemmatimonadales bacterium | reverse complement strand
TGACGGGCGTCTGGAAGTAGCCCGCGTTTTCGAGGAAGAACGGCCGCTTCTCGGGGAAGAAAACGTCGAAGCGCTCGTTCACGGTGACCTGCGGATCGTCGGTCTCGACCTGGCTGAAGTCGGGATTCACCGTCGCGTCCAGGGTGATCCCGCCGCCCAGCACCACCTTGGCGTCCATCCCGACCCGTTCGTCACTCTGCGTGACATGTCCCGGGATATCGTCGTCGAACACCCGCGCGCGCGCCGCCATGGAGTACGGGTTCAGCTGCACGTTTCGCCCCGGAGCGATCCCGGCGAGGCCACGCGCGGTGGCGAACTGGGGCACCAGCCCCGTCACGCGTTTGGTCACGTGCGGCCAGTAGGCTTCCTCGTTGGCGCGTTGGATGACGCGCTGGAGCGCAATGCCCCAGGTCTGCACGGAGTCGCCCGAGAACCGGAGGCTGCGAAACGGGATGGTCATGCGAACGACGTACCCGGACTCGGTGATGCGACCTTCGGACCGCCAGACCGCGTCGAAGCTGAGGTCCTCGCCCTGACCCTCCGTCAGGATGCCGTCGCGCTGCACACCCAGCGGATTGGCGATGAAGACGTATGCGCGCTGGCGATCGTGGTACGTGTCGAGATAGATCGCCACCTGGTCGTCGTCGCCGATGTCCTCGCGGCGGGCGACGTTGGCCCGCACCTGCGCGGGATCGTCATGGCACACGAACACGACGTACAGGTTCGCGTCGTCATAACTGAGATACGCCGTGGTCGCCTGGCTCACCGGTACGCCGTCGCCGGGCTCGCGCTGCCGGAAATCGCTGATGATGGCGCCCAGCCTCGCGTTCGGCACCGCGCTGCCGCCATTTGCCGCCGTGTCGGCTTCACCAGACGTGCTGTGGAGCAGCCCGTCGAGGGCGGGCGGCCGAACGACGCGCGGGATCTCCACGACGCGCTCCTGCGCCGGCAGCCCGGTCGCGGCCAGCGCCAATGCGGAGAGCAGCCATGCCTGCCGGCGCATGCGGAGCCTCAGGCGAGCGTGCACGGGTTGGCGTCGAGCGCCTCAAACCAGCGCTCGACCTCGGCCAACTCGGGGAACCCCCAGGCGGCCCCGTCGCGGACGAGCGCCAGCGCGGGCCAGATGACGCGGTTGGCGTAGCGCGCGCGCTCCGCCGTGTCGAACAGCACCGCCAGCTGCGCGGCGGCGGGCAGGCGCCATCCGGCGCGCGCCACCATCCTGCCGTAGCGCTCCACGATTTCGGGCCGTCGCGTGGTCGGGAAACGCATCAAGAACGTGGAGAGGTCGTAGCTGAACGGGCCGACGCCCACGGAGTCCCAATCCACGAGCCGCGCCCGCCCGCCTTCCACGAAGACGTTGATGGTCCAGAGGTCGCCGTGCAGCAGGGTATCCGGTCCCTGGACGTCCGCGAAGATCCGCCCCCGTCTGGGCGCGTCGGCCAGCAACGCGCGCAGCCGCTCGCGCAGGCGCGCCGGGACCGGCGCGTGCTCCGGTGGGGCGTCGATCCCGGAGGCCTCGAGGACATTGAGCGCGTCTACGGCATCGCGCACATTGGCGGTGAAGTACGCCATCCCGAGGTCTCCGCAGTAGCGCCGCACGTCAGGGAGAACGGGGTGCCGCGCGGCGCGCGTGTGGAGCGTCGCGATGAGGTCTACCGCTGCCTCGACGCGCTCGGGCTCGGGGCTGACGGCGAGGGTTTCGTCACCGACATCCTCGTAGACGTGCCAGACGGCCTCGCCGCGCGGATCGGCCGCGCCGCCGAGGAGCCGCGCGCAGCGGTCGCCCAGGCCCAGGTCCGGCAGCCAGCGCTCGGCCACGAGCCGGGTCCGCCGAGCGACCCCAGGGTCGAGCCGCTTCAGCACCACCGAGCGCCACGGAGCGCCGGCGGAGAACTCCAACCGGAAGACGCGCTTCTTGAGCTGCCGCAGCGCTACGGTCCAATCTGCCGGAGCACGGCCGCCCAGCAGCTCCTGCAGCAGATCGTGCAGCTCCGCGGTGCCGGGGCCTCGTCCCAGCGCGCCGCGCAGGTCGACCACCTCTCGTACCGCGGTCATGTCGCTACCACCCACGTCTTTGTCGCCGTACCGCTCGGCTCGCCGGGATCCTGGACCCCGCTGACGTTGGTGTCCGCGAAGCCAGTGATGGTGTCGTCACCCACCTGCGTGCCGGTGTAACAGAACGAGGCTTGTCCGTTGGCATCGGTGGGCGCCGAGCCACTCGTGCTATGGGCCCCGGTGACGGCGAAGCGGACCGTCGCGCCCGGGACCGGGTTCGTGGCATTGTCCCGGACCGTCGCGGTGACACAGTGCTGGGTGT
>JBOHSP010000061.1:0-4901 GCA_050733275.1 Gemmatimonadales bacterium | reverse complement strand
CGCGGTGGAGCGGGGCGACACGGCGGGCGCCGCCGCCCTGCTCCCGGCGGCGGTGGCGGGCGCGACTGACCTCGGGCGGGCCGACTCGTTACTGTACGTGTACGGCCGCCTGCTGCTGCGCCGCGGCGACTGCGCCACCGCGGTGCCCGCGTTCGAGGGTGTGATCCGGCGGCAGCGGGCGCCGGACGTCGTCGAGCCGGCGCGCGAAGGGGTCGCGCTGTGCGCGCTGATCGAAGGCCAGCGCGCGCTCGATCTGGGCCGGCCGGCGGACGCCGAGGGATGGTTCCGCCGCGCGACCGCGCCCGGCGCCTCCCCCGATGTGGCGCGCGGGGCGTTCCTCGGGCTCGGCGACGTCCGGCTGGCCCAGGGCGACATCGTGGGGGCGCTGGAGAGTTATCAGCAGGCGCTGATCGGCGGCACGCCGGGCGACACGATCGCCCAGCGGGCTCGGGAGAAGCTCAACGCGTTGGGGAAAGCCGAACCGTGATGAGGCTGCACAGAAACTGGTGGATGCTCGTATGGGCGCTGACCGCGGCCGGCTGTCATCGCAGCCGGCCCGAGCCGCCGGCGACCCCCGAAACCCAGCTGCAGCGCGCGCTATCGCTGTTTCGCACCGGGGAGTTCCGCGACGCCCAGCTGCGATTTCAGCGGCTGTCGTTCGAGTTGCCGCCGGGGCATCCCGAGCTGGTCACGGTGCGCTACCATCTCGCGGAGTGCTACTTCCAGACGGGCGATCACCTGCAGGCGGCCCAGGAGTTCCGCCGCATCGCCGATGAGTTTCCGTCGAGCGAGTACGCGGCGCTCGCCCTGCTGCGCGCGGGCGACGCCAATCTGCGGTTGTGGCGGCGACCCGAGCTGGACCCGACCTACGGGGATGTCGCCCTGGCCACGTATCAGGAGCTCGCCGGGCGCTACCCCGATAGCGAAGCCGCCGCCCGGGCCCGGGCCCACGTGCGCCGGTTGCAGAATCAGTTCGCCGAGAAGACGTACCAGACGGGCGTGTTCTATCTGAAGCGCAAGGCCTTCGACTCGGCGATCATCTACTTCAAGGACGTGATCGCGCATTACCCCGAGGCCGAGCGCGCGCCGGACGCGCTGCTGCGCCTGGTGGACAGCTACCGGGCCATCGAGTACACGGAGGAGTTGCGGGAGACCTGCGCGCATCTCCGGCGCTTTTACCCGCGGGCGGCGGGACTCGAGCGCACCTGCCCCGCGTCGGCCGCCACCTCCCTCGCGGTGCCCCCCGTCCGGCCCTGACGGGAGGACATGGACGCGCTGTTCGGCGGGTCGTTCGACCCGGTTCATCTGGCCCATCTGGTGGTCGCCGAGGCGGCGGCCGACGCGCTCGGCACGGTGGTACGATTCCTTCCCGCCCGCGAGCAGCCGTTCAAGCGCGCCGCGCATGGCGCCAGCCCCGCGCAGCGGGCCGAGATGCTCGAGCTCGCGGTGCAGGGCAACCCGCGGCTGCGGGTGGAGCGCATCGAGCTGGAGCTTCCGGTCCCCTCGTATACCGTTCGCACGCTGCGGGCGCTCGCCGCGCGGGAGGCCCGGGCTGGGGACGGGAACCGCTACACGTTATTGTTGGGGGCGGACGCCGCGCGGGATGTGGCGGCGTGGTGGGAGGTTGAAGCCCTCCCGGCGCTGGCCGACATCGTAGTTTTCGCGCGGCCGGGCTCGGAGGTCCCGCACCATCCGCTCATCGGCCGCGTGATCCCCGTCCCGCTGATCGAGCTCTCGGCGTCCGACGTGCGCGCGCGCGCCGCGCGCGGGGCGTCCATTCGGTACCTGGTGCCCGAGGTGGTGCGCGAGTACATCGCGGCGCACGGGCTGTATCGCTAGGAACGTCATGGCCAACCGGTGGTTCACCAGGCTGTTCGGGACGCGGTTCGACCGCGAGCTGAAGCGCATCCAGCCGATCGTGGATGCGATTCACGCCCATGAGGCGCGGCTCAAGGACCTGACGGACGGCGCGCTGCAGGCGCAGACCGGCGGGTTCCGCGAGCGGATCGCGCAGGGCACCGGGGCCCTCGCCGCCGAGGTCGAGCGCCTCCGGCAGGCGAAGCACGACTGCCCCGATCCCGTGGAGCGCGCCGATCTCGGCGACCAGCTGGGCCGCGCCGAGCGGAGCTACGTCACCGAGCTGCAGCGGACGCTGGACGATCTGCTGCCCGAGGCGTTTGCGACCGTGCGGGAGGCCTGCCGGCGGTTGCTCGGCAGCGAAGTCGTCGTCACCGGCCACGCGATGAAGTGGGACATGGTGCCCTACGACGTGCAGCTGATCGGCGGGATCGTGCTGCACCAGGGCAAGATCGCCGAGATGGCGACGGGCGAGGGCAAGACGCTGGTCGCCACCCTGCCGCTGTATCTCAACGCGCTGTCCGGCCGCGGCGCGCATCTCGTGACGGTCAACAACTACCTCGCGCGGCGCGATGCGCAGTGGATGGGGCACGTGTTCACGTGGCTGGGGCTGACCGTGGGCTGCCTCGACGACACGACGCCCCAGAGCCCCGAGCGCCGCGCCGCCTATCAGTGCGACATCACCTACGGCACGAACAACGAATTCGGGTTCGACTACCTGCGCGACAACATGGTGTACGGGCTCGAGCAGCGGGTGCAGCGCGGCCACATCTACGCGATCATCGACGAAGTCGATTCGATCCTGATCGACGAGGCGCGCACGCCGCTGATCATCTCGGGGCCGGTGGGCGCGGAATCCGACGAGAAATACGCGCAATTCAACGCCCAGGTGGTGCAGCTGGTGCGCAAGCAAACAGGGGTCGTCAACGACCTGATCGGCCGGGCCGAGCCGCTGCTCGCCGGTCCCGACAGCAATTACGAGGGCGCCACGCTGCTGTACAAGGCGCAGCTCGGGATGCCGAAGAACAAGAAGCTGCTCAAGCTGCTGAACGAGCAGGGCGTGAAGACGCTGGTGCAGCGCGTCGAGCTCGACCGCCTCGCCGACCGGAAGCTGCCGTCGCGCGACCAGAAGATGCGGCACATCGAGGACGACCTCTACTTCGTGATGGACGAGCGCGGCCGCTCGGTGCACCTCACGGACAGGGGCGTCGAAACCATGTCGCCGCAGGACCCGACGCTGTTCCTCGTGCCGGATATCTCGCACGCGGTGCACGAGATCGAGCACGCCGAGGACCTCTCGCCCGCCGAGAAAATCGAGCGGCGCCGCGCCGTGGAGGGGGAATACGCCACCAAGAGCGAGACGCTGCACATCATCCACAAGCTGCTCCAGGCCCACGCGCTGTACGAGAAGGACGTGGAGTACGTGGTGCAGGACGGCCAGGTGTTCATCGTGGACGAGTTCACCGGCCGGCTGATGCCGGGCCGCCGCTGGTCGGACGGGCTGCACCAGGCGGTCGAGGCGAAAGAAGGCGTGGCGGTGCGCGAGGAAACGCAGACGCTCGCCACCATCACGATCCAGAACTACTTCCGCATGTACGAGAAGATCGCCGGCATGACGGGCACGGCGGAGACGGAAGAGACCGAGTTCCATCAGATCTACAAGCTCGACGTGGTGGTCATTCCCACCAACCGCCCGGTGCGGCGCGTCGACAAGCACGACCTCGTCTACAAGACCCGGAGCGAGAAGTACGCCGCGATCATCGCCGAGATCGAGCGCCAGCACCAGCGCGGCCTCCCCGTGCTCGTCGGCACGGTCAACGTCGACGTATCGGAGACGCTGTCGCGCATGCTGAAGCGGCGCGGCCTCAAGCACGAGGTGCTCAACGCCAAGTACCACGAGCGTGAGGCGGAGATCGTCGCGCAGGCCGGCCAGCCCGGATCGATCACGATCGCGACCAACATGGCCGGCCGCGGCACCGACATCAAACTCGGTCCGGGCGTCAAGCGCTGCCAGGTGTGCGGCATCAAGTCGCGCGAGGCGCCGTTCGGGCAGCTGATCGAGAAAGCGGATCTCACCGCCGACCGCATCAAGGAGCTGCAGTGCAACGAAGATCCGCCCTGCGGCCTCGTGATCATCGGGACCGAGCGCCACGAGGCGCGGCGCATCGACCGCCAGCTCCGCGGCCGCTCCGGCCGCCAGGGCGACCCCGGCCAGAGCATCTTCTTCCTGTCGCTCGAAGACGATTTGATGCGGCTGTTTGGGTCCGACCGGATCGCGCGTATCATGGACCGCACCGGCGCCGAGGAAGGAGAGGTGATCACCCACCCCTGGGTGACCGCCGCCATCGGCCAGGCGCAGAAGCGCGTCGAGCTGCAGAACTTCCAGCAGCGCAAGCGCCTGCTGCAGTACGACGACGTGATGAACCAGCAGCGCGAGGTGATCTACTCGCAGCGGCTGTACGCGCTCGAGGGCGGCGAGGAGCTCAAGGCCGAGGCGCAGCGCATGATCGTCCAGGCGGTCGAGGAGCACGCCGACGCCCAGATCGCCGAGTACGACGACCCCGGCCAGTGGGACCGCGGACTGATCGAGGGGGAGTTCCTCCAGAAGTTCCTGCTGCGCGTCCCGGAGGTCACGAACCCCACCGTCGTGAAGAGCCGCGAGGATCTCGGGCGCGTCGCGCGCGAATCCGCGCAGGCGGCCTTCCAGGCCAAGCTCGCCTACCTGCGCGACATCGAGGCCAAGGTCGGGGCGACGCGGCTGGCGGAGCAAGCGCTGGCGCACGTCACGCTCAGCGCCATCGACGAGAAGTGGAAAGACCACCTGTACGATCTCGATCAGCTGCGCGAAGGCATCTACTACCGCGCCTGGGGCCAGAAGGACCCGCTCGTCGAGTACAAGCAGGAAGCCTTCGAGATGTTCAAGGGGCTGATCGCCGACCTCTACGGCACGTTCGCGGAGCGGTGGCTCAAGCTGCAGATCGAGGTGGGCCCGCCGCCCCCGGCGGGTGGCCGCAGCCCCGGCGTGACGGGGCCCGCCGGGGGCC
>JBOHSP010000060.1:0-3118 GCA_050733275.1 Gemmatimonadales bacterium | reverse complement strand
CAGTCGGAGATGCCGGTGTACTCGAGCAGCTGCTTGAGCGTCACCAGGTACGCGCGCGCCTCGGCGGGCGAGCGCAGGTCGGGACCGCCCACGATCTCGATGAGCGGCACGCCCGAGCGGTTGAGATCGATCGCCGTCGCGCGGGGCACGCGGTCGTGGAGCGACTTCCCCGCGTCCTCCTCGACGTGCAGCCGGATGATGCGCACCGTCACCGCGCCGCGCTCCGGCGACACGAACGTCAGCGCGCCGTCGGTGGCGAGCGGCTGGTCGAACTGCGAGATCTGATAGCCCTTGGGGAGATCCGGATAGAAGTAGTTCTTGCGCGCGAAGACGCTCCGCGCATGCACGGTGCAGCCCAGCGCGAGGGCGCCGCGAGCGGCGAGCCGTAGCGCCTCCGCGTTCGGTACGGGCAGCGCGCCCGGCAGGCCGAGGCACACGGGGCACACCTGGGTGTTGGGCGGCGCCCCGAACGCCGCCGAGCAGCCGCAGAACATCTTCGAGCGCGTCCGCAACTGGACGTGCGTCTCGAGCCCGATGACGGTTTCCCAGCCGCTCACGCTTCGTCCGTCGCGGGCACGACCCGCTCCAGGGCGTAGGCAGCCTCGATCATCTCGTCCTCGAGAAACGCCTGGCCCACGAGCTGCCCGCCGATCGGCAGGCCCTTCACGCGGCCGATCGGCAGCGACATTGCCGGCAGCCCGGCCAGATTGGCCGTCACGGTGAAGATGTCGGAGAGGTACATCGCCACGGGGTCGGCGAGCTTTTCGCCCGCCTTGAACGCCGGCGTGGGCGTCGTGGGCGTGAACAGCAGGTCCACGCCCCGGTCGAACACGTTGCGAAAGTCCTGCGCGATGAGCGCGCGCATCTGCTGGGCGCGGCGGTAGTAGGCGTCGTAGTAGCCGGACGACAGGACGTACGTCCCCACCAGGATGCGGCGGCGCACCTCCGGCCCGAACCCCTGGCCGCGCGTCGCGCGGTACAGCGCCCGCAGGTCGGTCGAACCGTCGAAGCGCACGCCGTAGCGCACGCCGTCATAGCGGGCGAGGTTCGAGGAGGCTTCCGCCGGGGCGAGCACGTAGTACGTCGGCACGGCATACGGCGTGTGCGGCATTGACACTTCGCGCACCGCGGCGCCCAGCTCCTTCATCATCCGCACCGCGCGATCGCACGCCCGGCGCACCGCAGGATCGAGCTCCGGTGGAAAATACTCGCGCGGCAGCCCGACGACGAAGCCCTGGAGCGACTCCGGGACGTTGGGCAGGCGCAGCGGATCGCGGTCCTCGCAGGTCGCGTCGCGCGGGTCGCGGCCGCTGATCACCGACAGCACGCGGGCCGCGTCGTGCACGCTGCGGCCGAACACCCCGATCTGGTCGAGCGAGGAGCCGAAGGCCACCAGGCCGTAGCGGCTGACCCGGCCGTAGGTGGGCTTGATGCCCACGACGCCGCAGAAAGCCGCGGGCTGGCGCACCGACCCGCCCGTCTCCGAGCCGAGCGCCGCGGGGACGGCGCCCGCCGCCACGAGCGCGGCCGAGCCCCCCGACGAGCCGCCGGGCACGCGTGTCTTGTCGAGCGGGTGCAGGACCCGGCCGTAGGCGGAGTGCTCGGTCGACGACCCCATCGCGAATTCGTCGCAGTTGGTCTTGCCGGCAATGAGGGCGCCGGAGGCCTTGAGCTTGGCCACGGCCGTCGCTTCGTACGGCGCGCGATATCCCTCGAGAATCCGCGAGCCGCAGCTCGTCGTGAACTCGAGGGTGCAGATGTTGTCCTTCACGGCGACCGGCATGCCGTAGAGCACGCCGGTGGGCCGGGCGGCGGCAGCCTGCGCGACGACCGACTGGCGCAGCTCCCTGGGCGGGGTGAGCAGCGCGTTGAGCCGCTTGGCCTTGATCAGGCGGTCGGCCGCCGCCTTCGCGTCGCTCACTCGAACTGGCCGAGCTTCGGCACGAGGAAGAATCCGTTCTTGAAGGCCGGGGCGAACCCCTCGGGCGGCGCCGCGAGCGGCGCGGGGTTCACCTCGTCGGCGCGAAACCGGATGGCGTCGGGCCCGGGCACGAACGGCCGCAGGGTTTCGCTGGCGGGCACGGCGCTGAGCTGCGCCACATAGTCGAGAATCCGCGACATCTGCTCGGCGAGCGTCGGCAGCGCGTCCTCCTCGACGTCGAGCTCCGCGAGCTGTGCGATGCGCAACACCTGGTCCCGCGACACGCTCATGCGCCGTCTCCTTCCCAGTCGCGCTCCAGCCCCGCATAGGCCGCGAGCAGTTGCTTGGTGCCGATGTCGGGATCGTCGAAGTCCACGCGCACCCGCAGATCCCGTCCCTGGCCCGAGACGGCGCGGACCACGCCCGGGCCGAACTTGCGATGCCGCACCCGCTCGCCCGCCACGTAGCGCGGCGCGTCCTGCGAGGCCTCCTCGGGGAACGCGAGATCGGTGTACGCGCGGCGCGCGACGCGGGCGGCTCGCTGGCGCCGCGGCCGCAGCCCGCGATCCCACGTCGGCATCGTGCCGCGCTCCTCGACGACCTGCGGCGGCACCGCCTCGAGGAATCGCGAGGGCTCGGCGAGCTCGAGCCGGCCGTTGCGGTAGCGGGTGCGTGCCCATGAGAGATACAACTTTTCGCGCGCGCGCGTGAGCCCCACGTAGCACAACCGCCGCTCCTCCTCGATGCCGCCCGGCTCGCCCACGGCGCGGCCCAACGGGAACAGTCCGTCCTCGAGTCCGGCGAGCGCGACCACCGACCACTCGAGCCCCTTGGCCATGTGCACGGTGAGCAGCGTCACGCCGCCCGTGTCGCGCGCTTCATCCACCGCTGTCACCAGCGCCGCCTGCGTGAGGTAGCGCTCCACGGCGCTGGGCTCGATCACGCCGGGCTCCGGGTCCGCCGGCGGCTCCTGCACTTCCGCCCAGGCGGCGGCGCCGGCGATCAGCTCCCGCACATTCTCCAGCCGCTCGATTCCCTCGGCGCCCTCGTCGGCGAGGTACGGCTCGTAGGCGGTCGCCGCGAGGATCGCCTCCAGCGCGGTCGCGGGGTCGGCGCGGCCCACGGCCTCGCGCAGCCGGTCGAGCAGCGCGGCCACGCCGGCCAGCGTCTCGCGCACGTTGGGCCGCAGCTCGGCGA
>JBOHSP010000059.1:0-3888 GCA_050733275.1 Gemmatimonadales bacterium | reverse complement strand
GGAACGGGCCACGGCAACGCCGCGGCCGGCGCCGCCCTCAGCCTGTTCCTCGGCCCCGTCGTCCTGGTGTCGCATCCCTACTTCGACACGCGACTCAAGTGGGATCCCGACTATCAAGGAAAGAAGGACCGCGTGATCGCCGGCCGGAACGCCGAGGCGTACCTCAGCGCGCAGCTCGGCGAGCGCACGGCCGAGCTGTTCTTCGGATCGCTGGACCGCAACTGGGGCCCGCCGGCGCTCGAGGGCCTGCTCGTCTCACCCAGCCCCTACAGCTATGACCACCTCGGTCTCGCGATCGGGACGCCGCAAGGGGGCATCAGGCTCGAGGGACTCCTGACGCAGCTCGACGACCTCCCCGACACCTCCGGGACGCTCAACCACCGCTACTTCGTGGCGCACCGGCTCGTGATCCGGCCGCCGGGACGCACCACCATCGCGCTGTGGGAAGGGACCGTCCTCGCCGGGCCGGACCGCCAGCTCGAGCCGTGGTGGGCGAACATCCTCACGCTCGGCCTGCTGACACAGTACGACCAGGGCGGCGCGGGCAATACGCTCGTCGGCGCCGACGTCGCGACGGGCATCGGCTCGGTCGGCGTGTTCGGCTCGCTGCTGCTCGACGACATCCAGATCGACGACGAAACCCCCGGCGACGACGAGCCGCCGGCCTACGGCCTCACGCTGGGCGCCCAGGGCGCGCTCGGCGCCGCGGCGTGGACGGCGTACTACACGCGCGTCTCGAACCTCGCCTACCGCACTCCCAATCCCGCGGAAGCCCTCATGCGCCGAGACGTGGGCCTCGCGCGGAACTTTGCGGATTACGATCAACTCAGCGTCAGCGCCAGCATGATTCCGGCGCGCGGCGCACTGCTCACCGCGCACGCCGTCTTGCTGCGCCAGGGGGAGGGAGATTTCCGCCTGCCCTACCCTCCCGTCACGGCGTATGATTCCACGCCCGCGTTTCTCCAGGGAGTGGTCGAGCGCACGGTGAGGCTGGGTGTCGGGTTTCAGGTATCAGGTGCCTGGTGGACTTTGGGGGGCGATGGGGGCGTGCATTTCGTGCGCAACGCGGGGCACGTCAGCGGCGCATCGGACACGCGGTGGGTGGGGCGGCTGGAACTGACGGTTCGGTATAGAGGGGAGGTAGCGGTCCCATGATCCCTCGCGACCGGATCGAGAAGCTCCTCCACAAAATGGCCGCCGCCCGCATCGCCGTGCTGGGCGACGCGATGCTCGACGTCTATCTCGTGGGCGAGGTGGATCGGGTGTCGCCCGAGGCGCCGGTGCCGGTGGTGTCGGTGAAGAGCCGGCGTCACGCGCTGGGCGGCGCGGCCAACGTGGCGGCGAACGTGGCCGCGATCGGCGCCGAGTGCCGCCTGGTCGCGGTGATCGGCGACGACGCGCGCGGCGATGCGCTGCGCGCCGAGCTGCTCGGCCGGCTCAGCGACACCTACCTCGTCACCGCCAACGCGCGACCCACCACGTCCAAGACGCGGGTCGTGGCGCGGGGGCAGCAGATGCTGCGCATCGACGAGGAAATCGAGGAGGCGATCCCCGCGCGCACCATGGAGCTGGTGGCGACGGCGCTGGACCGCGCGATGCGCGACGCCGACGCCCTGCTGATCGAGGACTACAACAAGGGCACCGTGGTGCCGCAGGTGATCGAGCGCGGCCTGACGCTCGCCAAGAAGCGCGGCGTGCCGGTGGTGGTGGATCCCAAGTTCAAGAACTTCTTCGCCTACCGCGGGGCAACCGTGTTCAAGCCCAACCGTCGCGAGCTGGAGCTGGCGATGGGCGCCGCGCTCGATCTGGCCCACCCCGACGCGCTCCCCGGCGTGGTGGAGAAACTGTCCGTGGACAACCTGCTCCTCACGCTCGGTGGGGAAGGCATGATCCTGGCGGGCAAGGACGGCCACATCACGCGCATCGCGGCGATGGCGCGGGAAGTGTTCGACGTCTCGGGGGCGGGCGACACGGTGACGGCGTGGGTCGGGACGGCGCTCGCGGCGGGGGCCTCGATGGCCGAGGCGGCGCAGCTCGCCAACTACGCGGCGGGGATCGAGGTCGGCAAGGCCGGCGTCGCCACGGTGTCGCCGGCGGAGGTGCTGGCGCTGCACGACGGCTTTTACGATCAGCTCGGGAAGCTGAGGCGGGAAGGCCTGCTATAATTCGTGGGGGCCCTTAGCTCAGCGGTTAGAGCAGCGGACTCATAATCCGTAGGTCCCAGGTTCAAATCCTGGAGGGCCCACTCGGGAGGCAAAGGCAATTTCAAATATCGAATATCAAATGTAGAATTTCGAAGTGGCGCAGCCTATATTCCCAAATTGATATTGGACATTTCGATATTCATTGGATATTCGATATTCGATATTCGAAATTGCCTTTAGTGCGGGTGGCTAGCTCAGCTGGTTAGAGCGCCGGTCTCACATACCGGAGGTCACAGGTTCGAGTCCTGTGCCGCCCATTCCATTGCGGATTGAGGATTTCGGATTGCGGATTGTCCTGGAGGGGTCGTGAGCATGTTCGACGCTTCCATTTCGAATCCGCAATCCGCAATCCGAAATCCGCAATTGCCCCATCCGCAATTCGCTTTCCATGCGTAGAGTCCTCCTCCTCTCCCACACCTACGTCCATCCCGCCCACCGCGGGAAGCTCCGCGCCCTCGCGGCCCGCAGCGGCGGGGGCGGCGATCTCGAGGTCACCGTCGCCATCCCGCAGCGCTGGCGCGAGCCGTGGTTCGGCCGCCCCTACGACGCCACCTGGGAGCGGCAGGGCGGCCTCGAGATCTTCCCGCTCCCCGCCAAGGGGATGGGCAGTCGGGGGGAGCTCGACCGCGCCGTCTACGGCCGCCGCGCGCTGCGCGCCATGCTGCGCGACCGCCGCCCCGATCTGGTCCAGATAGAGGAAGAGCCCGACACCCCCGCGGCACGCCAGGTGTTCGCGGCCGCGCGCCGCCTCGCGATCCCCGTGGTGCTGTTCACGCGCGCCACCGTGCCGCGCTCCTTCAGCCTGTTCGCGCGCTGGAAGCAGCGCCGGCTGCTGCGCCGCCTGCTCGGCGCGGTCGCCGGCAGCTCCGCCGCCGCCGAGCTGGTCCGCTCTCACGCGCCCGCCCTCCCCGTCGCCGTGATCCCGCAGCTCGGCGTGGAGCCGCCGCACGAGCCCGTGCACACGCCGCACGAGGGGCTGCACATCGCGTTCGTCGGGCGGTTGGTCCACCACAAGGGACTCGATACCTTGCTGCAGGCGCTCGCGCTGCACCGCGGCGCCAAGTGGTATCTCACGGTGATCGGCGAAGGCCCGGGCCGCGAGACGCTCGAGGAGATGGTCACGGACCTGCGCCTGGCGGCCCGGGTGCGCTGGGCCGGCGGTCTGCCCGCCGAGCAGGTGGCGCCGCTCTGGCCCGAGCTGGACGTCCTGGTCCAGCCGTCGCGCGTGCTGCCCGGCTGGCGCGAGCCCAACGGCCACCCGCTCGCCGAGGCGATGGCGCACGAGGTCGCCGTCGTGGGGACGGACGGCGGCGTGATCCCCGAGATCATCGGCGACGCCGGGCTCGTCGTCCCCGCGGCCGACGTGCCGGCGCTGGCAGGCGCGCTGGACGCGTTGAATGATCCGGTGAACCGCCGGCGCCTCGCGGAAGCGGCCCGGGCCCGGGCGCTGCGCCTGTACTCCGATGACGCGATTGCCGAGCGGACGCTGCTGTTCTGGCAGGGGATTTTGAAATGATCGTCACCCGTGACGCCGTGCATACGCCCACCGTCCTCCTCGTGCCCGACCTCCCGCTGGAGCGCTGGCCCTCGATGGACCGCTACGCCCATCGGTTGCACGACTGGCTCGAGAGCACCGAGTTCGGCTTCCACGTCCGGCTCGCGGCGCACATCGGGGCGCTGACGC
>JBOHSP010000058.1:0-17431 GCA_050733275.1 Gemmatimonadales bacterium | reverse complement strand
CTCGCGGGGCTGGCTTGGGACTCGCTGCCGCCGGCGACGGCGGTGGGCGGAGGATCCCGGAGGCCGGGCGACTCCGCGGCGGTCACGGTACTCACGGCGCGGCTCGCGCGCCGCGGGCCGGCGCGGCCCATCGTCACGCTGGCGCAGGACGCCGCGCGCGGCCAGCGCCGCGTGACCGTCAGCGCCGCGGGGCTGTGGCGGTGGGCGTTTCGCGGCGGCGGGGCGGAAGAGGCGTATCGCGCGCTCGTGGCCGCGACGGTGGATTGGCTCCTCGGGCAGCGAGCCCGAAGCAGGGAGCGGGCGGTTCCCACGACCCGCGAAGTGGCGAATGGCCTGCCGCTGCTCTGGGAGTGGACCGGGACCGGCGAGCCCCGCGCGCTCGGGCTCAGGTTGGAGACCGGCAGCGGCGCGCGGCGCGACACGCTGCGCTTCGATGCGGCGGGCCGCGCCGAGCTGTGGGTGCCCCCCGGCGTGTACCGCTACGCGCTGGACGGCGGCCCCGAGCACGGCGTCGTGGTCGTGGAGACCTGGTCCGGCGAGTGGCGGCCGCGCTTGCCCGCGCTGGCGGCCCAACCGGGAGAAGCGCAGACTCGGTTCGAGTCTGTCGGCCTGCGGGACCGCTGGTGGCTGTTCGTCGTCGCGATTCTGGCGTTCGCGGCGGAGTGGGCGTGGCGGCGCCGCCAGGGACTCCCCTGATGTCGCTGTGGACCCGCATGGGGCGCGCGTTCACCGGAGGCCGACCGGATCGCGCGACGCTCGAGGCCGTGCAGCGCACGCTGCTCGAGGCCGATTTCGGCGTGGCCGCGACGAACGATCTGGTCGCGGCGCTGGCGGCCACCAGCGGCGGCCATGAGGCGGCGCTCGAACGTCTCGTCGCGGAGCAGCTCGGGCCGCCGGCAACGCCGCTGGCCCGGGCCGAGCCGCCGCCCACGGTCGTGCTGGTGTTCGGCGTGAACGGCACCGGCAAGACCACCACCGTCGCCAAGCTGGCGCATCGCCTCACGCGGGAGGGTCGCAGCGTGCTGCTCGCCGCGGCCGATACGTTTCGCGCCGCGGCGAGCGAGCAGCTCGAGGTCTGGGCGGACCGTCTCGCCGTTCCGTTCGTGGGGGCGCGCTCCGGCGGCGACCCCGCCGCCGTCGCCTTCGACGCCGTTGACGCCGCGGTGACGCGCGGCATCGATACCGTCTTGGTGGATACCGCCGGGCGGCTGCATACGGACGAGCGGCTGCGCGATGAGCTGAAAAAGATCGTGCGCGTGTCCGGCAAGCGGCATCGTGGCGCTCCCCACGAGTCGCTGCTCGTGCTCGACGCGACCATCGGGCAGAACGCCGTGCGCCAGGGCGAAGCGTTCGCCGCGGCGGTGCCGCTGACCGGCCTCGTCGTCACCAAGCTCGATGGCACCGCGAAGGGCGGCAGCGTCGTCGCGCTGCGCCGGGCGCTCCCCGTGCCGATCCGCTTTCTTGGGACTGGCGAGAATGTCGAAGACCTGGAGGCATTCGATCCGATGCGATATGCGAAGCGGTTGGTGAATGAGTGATCAGCTCTCAGCGATCAGCTATCAGCATGCTGACGGCTGATCGCTGACGGCTGACAGCTGAACGCTGACGGCCCATGGCTCTCACGCTCACGAGTCCGGTGAAGTTCTTGCGCGGCGTCGGCCCCAAGCGGGCCGAGCTGCTCGGTCGGCTCGGGATCCGCACCGCCGGCGACCTGCTGTATCACACCCCGCATCGCTATCTGGATGCGACCACGGTCACGCCGCTCGCCCGCGCGACGGTGGGGCAGGACGTCACCTGCGTGGGGCGGGTGGTGACGACGGGGGTGCTGCCCACGCGGCGCGGGCTCCGGGTGTTCCGCGCCGTGCTGCGCGACGCCAGCGGGCTGCTCGAGTGCGCCTGGCCGGGGCGGCCGTTCCTCGAGCGCCAGATCAAGAAAGGCCAGCTCCTGCTCGTGACGGGGCCGGTGCGCTACTATCACGGGCGCCAGCTCGTGCCGCGCGAATTCGTCGTGCTGGCCGAGGACGAAGCCGAGGAGCATCCCGGCCTGGTGTTGCCCGTCTACCCCGCCACCGAAGGTCTCACCCACCGGCAGATCCGCGCGCTGATTCACGAGCACCTCGACGCGCTGCTCGGCACCGTGACCGATCCGCATCCGCCGGCGTTGCGGACGGCGCACCAGCTACCGGAGCTGCGCCGGGCGCTCGAGCTGGTGCACCGGCCCGCGCAACCCGCCGACGCGGAGGTGGGGCGGCGGCGGCTGGCGTTCGACGAGCTGTTCGACCAGCAGCTCGTGCAGGCCCGCGCCCGGCATCTCGCCAAGCGGGCGCGGGCCGGTATCCGGTTCACGCTCAAGCGCGAGCTGACCACGCGCCTCAAGGAGCGGCTGCCGTTCGAGCTCACGGCCGATCAGCGGCAGGCGATCCGCGAGATCACGGACGACATGACCGCGCCGCTGCGGATGCACCGCCTGCTGATGGGCGACGTGGGCACCGGCAAAACGGTGGTGGCGCTGTTCGCCATGCTGCTCGCTGCCGAGAACGAGTATCAGGCGGCGATGATGGCGCCGACCGAGCTGCTCGCGGAGCAGCACGGGACCACGCTCACCCGGCTACTCGAGCCGCTGGCGCTGCAGCCCGAGCTGCTGCTCGGCCGGATGAGCGCGGCGGAAAAGGCCGCGGCGCGCGAGCGGATCGCGGCAGGGGGGCCGCGCATCGTGGTCGGCACCCACGCCCTGATTCAAGAGACGGTGCGGTTTCAGCGGCTCGGGCTCGTGGTGATCGACGAGCAGCACCGCTTCGGCGTGGAGCAGCGCGCGGCGCTGGTCGAGAAAGGTGACGCGCCCGACGTGCTGCTGCTCACCGCCACGCCGATCCCGCGCTCGCTCGCGCTCACGCTGTATGGCGATCTCGACGTCACGCAGATCCGCGAGCGCCCGCCGGGCCGGGGCGACGTGAAGACGGCGCTGCGCGGCGAGGCGGCGCGCGGGCGCATCTACGAGTTCATCCGCCGCGAGTGCGCGGCCGGCCGTCAGGCGTACGTGATCTATCCGGTGATCGACGAGTCGGAGCGGGCGGACCTCAAGGCGGCGACGACGATGGCCGAGAAGCTGACGCGCGAGTTCGCCGGGCTCCGCGTCGGGCTGGTGCACGGCCGCTTGAAGGCCGAGGAGCGGGACCGCACCATGCGCGCGTTCCGCGACAACGCCGTGCACATCCTGATCGCGACGAGCGTGATCGAAGTGGGGATCGACGTCCCGAACGCCAGCGTGATGCTGATCGAGCACGCCGAGCGGTTCGGGCTCGCGCAGCTCCACCAGCTCCGCGGGCGCGTGGGGCGGGGCAGCGCCCAGAGCCACTGCATTCTGCTGTCGGAGGTGCCCGAGGCGACGCCGCGGCTCGAGGCGTTCTGCGCGACCGGCGACGGCTTCAAGATTGCCGAGCTCGACCTCCAGGAGCGCGGCATGGGGGAGCTGGCGGGCGCGCGCCAGTCGGGCGGCCTCGCGCTGCGCTACGCCGACTTCGCCACGGACCTGCCGCTGCTGGAGGCCGCGCGCCGGGCCGCGGCCGAAATCATCGCGCGCGATCCCGCGCTCGAGCGCCGCGAACATGCGGCGTACCGGGAGCGGATCGTGGCGCGGTATGAGCGGGGGCTGGAACTGTTCCGGGTGGGGTGATTGTGGATGGAACAATTGCGGATTGCGGATTTCGGATTGCGGATTGGAGCGGTCAGTGCCAGCGCACGGCCTCCCCCATCAAATCCGCAATCCGCAATCGCCAATCCGCAATTCTAGAACGCCACCCGCACTCCCACCCACGCCCCGTCTCTGAGCGAGCCCCCGGCCACTTCCACCGGCGAGTACGGAATGTTCTCCGGCCCTTCCCCGGGCCGCAAATCCAGAATGAACAGGGCCGCCGTGAGGAGGAGGCTGGCCTGGGCGCCCACCAGGCGGCGCGTGGCGCGGGCGTCGTAAGCGCGCGAGCTCTGATACAGCAGCTCGGCGTCGGCCCGCACGTAGCGTCCGTCCGGCCCGCGGGTGCAGGCGTCCTCCCCAGTGCGGCAGATCGCGAGCAGCGCGTCCCACTGGCGCTCGGACGATTCGTGTTCGTGCGCGGCCAGCGCGATGAACCCGACGGTCACCCCGGCGGTGAGCCACTTGCCGTAGCGCACGATGGCCCGGCGGAACGAGGCCCGTTGATCGTCGAGCCGGTCATCCGCAGTCGCCTGCGGTGTGCCCACGTGCCGACGTGCGACGCTGTCGCTCTGGGCACGCATGCTCGCGGCGCAGCCGGCGAGGAGCAGCGCGAGCGAAACGGTGACGCGCATCATCGATACGCCTGAATATTGCCCTGGCCCGAGGCGACCACCACCTGGCGATCACGGACGAGCGGTGGTTCCTCCACGGGGCCGGTCACCTCCGCGCGCCACAGAATGGCGCCCGTCGACCGGTCGACGAGCAGCACCTCGCCCTCCACGCTGCCGACCAGCACCCCCGTGACGAGCGGCGTCGGCCCCGCCGTCGCGACGATGCCCAGCGCGTGACTGTCGGCGTCGTGCGGCGCGTGCACGGGGATCAGCCAGAGGCGGCCGTTGCGGGCGAGGACGTACAGCGTATCGCCTGCCAGCGCAGGCGCCCCATACACGGCGTCGCCCGCCGCGTGCTGCCACGCCACCGTGAAGTCGGACAACTGGATGGCCAGCACCGTGCCCGTCACCGTGCCCGCATAGAGCCGCTCGCCGTCGCTCGCCGGCGAGCCGAGCACCGCGCCGGGCGTGGCGAGCCGGGCGCGGACCTGGCCGTCGGTCGGGTCGAGGAGGAACAGCGTATCCGCCGTGGTGGCGACGGCGAGGCCGTGGGGCGTGGGCACCGGCGCGGCGCGCACCGCGCCGGGCAGGGCGCGCCGCCACACGATGCGACCGCTGTCGGCGTCGAGCCGCGCCACGGTGCCGTCTTCGGCGCCGGCGTAGAGTGCCGCGCCGTCGAACGCGAGCGGCGCGGCGACGCTCGGGAATGCCCGGCGCCACAGCGGCTCTCCGTCGCGCAGTCGCAGCGCGGACACGCGCCCTTCCGGCTCGCCCTCGATCGCCACGTACAGCCGGTCTTCGTCGAGCAGCGGGCCGCCCCGCACGCTGCCGTCCACCCCTTCGCGCCACAGGACTTCGCCGGTCGCGCGATCGATCAGCACGACATCGTGATCCGTCGTGCCGACGGCGAGGACCGCCTCTCCCAGGGCGGGGCTGCCGCGGATGGCGCGTCCCGGCGTCACGCGCCACTGGAGGCGCGGATCGGGGTTCAGGGTCTCCGTGGCGCTCGCGTCGTGCCGTGGCGTGCCGAGGTAGACGGGCCAGTCGAGCTCCTGGCGCACCGGACCGCGTCGCGCGGCGGCGAAGCAGGCGGCGGACAGCAGCGCGAGCAGGGGCGCGGTTGCGTTGACACTCACCAGCGCCGTCACTAGGTTGCCGCGCCTATGTCCGCCCCGCCCCCGCCTGCCGCGTCGGTCGCGCGTCGCTGGATCGAAGAGCTGCCCCCGCTGACCGGTGAAACCGTCGCCGTGCACGGCTGGGTGGCGACCACCCGGTCCTCGGGGAAGATCGCGTTCGTCGTGCTGCGAGACGGCACCGGGTATCTGCAGGTCGTGCTCTCCAAGAAGGACGTCCCGGACGCGGTATGGCAGACGTTCGCGGAGCTGACGCAGGAAACCGCCGTACGCGTGACGGGGACCGTGCGTGCCGAGGCGCGGGCGCCGGGCGGCGTCGAGTTGCAGGCGCGGGATCTCGCCGTGCTCGGTCCGAGCCGGGATTTTCCCATCACGCCGAAAGAGCACGGCATCGCCTTTCTGTTCGAGCATCGGCATCTCTGGCTGCGCTCGCGGCAGCAGGTCGCGATCGCGCGGGTGCGTCACGAGGTGATTCAGGCGATCCGGGACTTCTTCTACGAGCGGCACTTCGTGCTCGTGGACACGCCGATCCTCACTGGATCGATCGGCGAGCACGCGGGCACGCTGTTCGCCACCGAGTACTTCGACCTCGGCAAGGCGTACCTGGCCCAGACGGGCCAGCTCTACGTCGAAGCCGCGGCGGCGGCGCTGGGCCGGGTGTACTGCTTCGGGCCCACGTTCCGCGCCGAAAAGTCCAAGACCCGGCGGCACCTGACCGAATTCTGGATGGTCGAGCCGGAAGTCGCCTGGAACGATTCCGACGCCAATATGCGGCTCCAGGAGGACTTCCTCGCCTACCTCGTGGGCCGCTGTGTCGAACGCCGCCGCGCGGACCTGGCGGAGCTGGGCCGCGACCTCGCGCCGCTCGAGCGCGTCACGCCGCCGTTTCACCGCATCTCCTACACCGACGCCGTGGAAAAGCTCAAGGCCCTCGGCGCCGACATCGCGTGGGGCCGCGACCTGGGGGGCGACGACGAGACGCTGCTCGCCAAGCAGTACGACCGGCCGGTGTTCGTGTACAACTATCCCCGGGCCGTGAAGGCCTTCTATATGAAGGAAAACCCGGACGACCCGCGCACGGTGCTGAACAACGACTGCCTCGCGCCCGAAGGCTACGGCGAGATCATCGGCGGCAGCCAACGCGAGGACGATTACGAGAAGCTGCGCGCGCGGATCCGCGAGGAAGGGCTGCCGGAGGAGGCCTACGCCTGGTATCTCGACCTGCGCAAGTACGGCACGTTCGTGCACTCGGGATTCGGGCTCGGCATCGAACGCACGGTCGCGTGGATCTGCGGCATCCCGCACATCCGGGAGGCGATCGCGTTCCCAAGGACGTTGTATAGGCTCTGGCCATAGAAACAAAAGGCGCAGAAAGGCGCGATAAGGCGCGATAAGGCGCGGTCGCAGACGGTGCACGCCCTGCATCGGAGGCGACCGCGCCTTTTTGCGCCTCTCTGCACCTTTCTGCGCCTTTGTGTATGATCCAGCCAGGTATGGGAACGCCCGCCATCTTCGGAGCCCACGAGCCCCAGACGCTGGCCCAGCTCCACGACGTCGCGAGCCGCGCCGAGCGCGCCGCGCTGATGGCGGACGGGCACCTCGGGTACGTAATGCCCATCGGCGGGGTCGCAGCCTACCGCGATCAGGTGTCGGTCGTGGGGGTCGGGTTCGACATTGCCTGCGGCAACGCCGCCATCCGCACCGATCTCACGCGGCCCGACATCCAGCCGCGGCTGCGCGAGATCGCGGACGAGATCCAGGCGACACTGTCCTTCGGCATCGGCCGCAAGAACCGCGCGGACGACGCACCGGCGGACGATCCCCTGTTCGACGACGCGGCGTGGGAAGCGGTCCCCGACAGGCACGAGCGTGACCGCCTCCTCGCCAAGGCGCGCGAGCAGCTTGGCACGGTGGGAAGCGGCAACCATTACGTGGACGTGTTCGCCGACGAGCAGGACCGCATCTGGGTCGGCGTGCACTTCGGCTCGCGCGGGTTCGGGTTCGGCGTGGCGCACGGCTTCCTCGCGCTGTCGCAGAACAAGACATGGGGCGAGCGCGCGCCGGAGCGCGAGGCGCTGCTCGACGTGCACGCACCCGTCGGCGACGCCTACTGGCAGCTCATGAACCTGGCGGGCCGTTACGCCTACACCGGCCGCGAGTGGGTCGCGCGCAAGGTCGTCTCGCTTTTGGGTGGGCGCGAGCTGGAGCTGGTCCACAACCACCACAACTTCGCGTGGCTGGAGGAGCACGGGGGCGAGCGATTGTACGTGGTGCGCAAGGGCGCGACCCCGGCGTTTCCGGGCCAGAAGGGCTTCGTGGGTGGCTCGATGGGCGACGACGCCGTGATCATCCAGGGCGCCACCGCGCCCGATGCGGGCGTGCGCGAGCTGCAGCAGCGTGCCCTGTTCTCGACCGTGCACGGCGCGGGGCGCGTGATGAGTCGCACGGCGGCCGCGGGCAAGCGCACGCGCAAGGGCCGCGTGCTCAAGCCCGGCGCGATCTCGCGCGAGATGATGGACCAGTGGGTGAAGCAGAAGGGCGTCATCCTGCGCGGCGGCGGCACCGACGAAAGCCCGCACGTCTATCGCCGGCTGCCCGACGTCCTCGCCGCCCAGGGGCCGACGATCGAGGTGCTGCACACCCTGCGGCCACTCGTCGTGGTGATGGCGGGGGCGGGGGAGTTTGACCCTTACAAAGACTGAAAGGCGCAAAAAGGCCCGCGCCTTTACGCGCCTTTTTGCGCCTTTATTTCATCCCAGAGCTTATCCAGCTCTTCGAGCGTCGCCCTGCCCAGCTCCACGCCACGCTCCTCGGCAAGCCGCTCCATCGCTTCGAATCGCTTCGTGAACTTGCCGTTCGCCCGCTCCAGCGCCTGGTTGGGCTCGGTGCCGAGCTTGCGCGCGAGATTGACGACCGCGAACAACAGGTCGCCGAGCTCTTCCTCGATCTGCTCCCTGCTCCCGCCTCCCTGTTCCCGCTCGACTTCCGCGATCTCTTCCTTCACCTTGGCCATCGGTCCGCTCGCGTCCGGCCAATCGAACCCGATTCCCGCCGCGCGCTCCTGGAGCCGGTAGGCCATGAGCAGGGGCGGGAGGGTGGGGGGCAGGCCGGCGAGGGTGCCGCGTTTCCCGCCGCTGCGCGGCTCGCGGCGCTTGACCAGCTCCCACCCCGCGTGCCCGCTCGGCCGGCCGGCGGGCGCCGTGTCGCCCCCGCCCTCGGCGTACAGGTGCGGATGCCGCCGCCACATTTTTTCCTCGAGCGTGCGCGTCACGACGTCGGCGTTGAACTGCGAGCGCTCCTCGGCGATTACGATCTGAAACGCGAGGTGCAGCAGCAGGTCGCCGAGCTCGTCGCGAATCGCTTCGGGATCTTCCGTCTGGATGGCCTGATCGAGCTCGAGAACCTCTTCGACCAGGTAGGGGCGGAGCGTGAGCGGGGTCTGTGCGCGGTCCCACGGACACCGCAGCCGCAGGTCTCGCACCAATCCCAGAGCGCGTCCAAGCGCTGAATCTCCTTGCATTTAGCCTCCAGCCGGGGTATCATACCCGCGCCTGTGAGCGTGTCAATGAGCGGGGCAAGTCGGGCGAGTGGCGGGGGGCGCAACCGGGCGTGGGTGGAAGCCGATCTCGGCGCGCTCGTCGACAATGCCCGGACCGTGACACAGGTGACGGGTGCACGGCTCCTCCCTGTCGTCAAGGCGAACGCCTACGGGGTCGGAGCCGTCGCTGTGTGTAGGGCCCTGGAGCCGCTCGATCCGTGGGGCTACGGCGTGGCGACGATTGAGGAGGGCGCCGAGCTGCGCGCCGCGGGGATCGCGCGCCCGATCCTCGTCTTCCTGCCCGCGCGCGCCGCGCTATTCGACGACTACGATCGTCACGGTCTCACGCCGGCGCTGGGCGACGGAGGCAGCATCATCGAGTGGACCGCGCGCGGCGCGCGGCCGTTTCACGTCGAAATCGACACCGGCATGGGTCGCTCCGGGGTGCGCTGGGACGAAGTGGACGAGCTGGGCGAAGCGGTGGACTCCCCCGCGCTCGAGGGGTGCTTCACGCAGTTCCACTCAGCCGACAAGACTGACGGCTCGGCGGAACGGCAGCTCGAGCAGTTTCTCGCGGCGGTGGGGCGGCTGCCCCGCCGGCCCGCGCTGCTGCACGTCGCCAACAGCGCGGCGGCGCTGCGCGGCAAGGCCTTCGCCTTCGACCTCGTGCGGCCGGGCGTGTTTCTCTACGGCGGCGCCCCGGGACCGGGGCTGCCCGAGCCGCGGCCGGTGGTGAGCCTGCGGGCGCGGGTGCTGAGCGTGCGGAGCGTGCGCCGCGGGGAGACGGTGAGTTACGCCGCGAGCTGGGTGGCGCCGCGCGATACGGTGATCGCGACGATCGGCGTCGGCTACGGCGACGGCATCCGGCGTCTGCTGGGCGCGGACGGCCAGGCCCACGTGCTGGTGCGTGGCGGCCGCTGCCCGGTCGTGGGGCTCGTCACCATGGACATGACGCTGATCGAGACGGGGACGCTGGAGGTGCAGGTCGGCGACGTGGCGACGCTCGTGGGGCACGCCGAGGATCCGGCGCAGCGGATCACGCTCGATGAGTTCGCGGCCTGGAGCGGCGAGCTGCAGCGCGAATTCCTCACCGGTCTCGGATCGCGGCTGCCGCGGGTATATGCGTGAAGCCGCGCGCCGCCATCATCGTGCTCGACGGTCTCGGGATCGGCGCGGCGCCGGACAGCGCGGACTACGGTGACGCGGGCTCGGACACGCTGGGGAATGTGGCGCGGGTGGTCGGCGGGTTGCGGCTGCCGAATCTGGAGCAACTGGGACTCGGGCAGTGCAGGCCCGGCGGACTCGCGGGGCTCGCGCCCGGGGTCAGGCCGGACGCGGCGCACGGGATCGCGGAGCCGGCATCCGCCGGCAAAGACAGCACGGCCGGCCATTGGGAGATCTGCGGGATCCTGCTGGAGCGGCCGTTCCGGACGTACCCCCGCGGCTTTCCGCCGGCGCTGCTCGACGAGTTCGCGCGCCGCACCGGCCGCGGCTGGCTCGGCAACATCGCGGCGTCGGGCACGGCGGTGATCGCGGAGTTGGGCGAAGCGCACCAGCGCACGGGCAAGTGGATCGTGTATACGTCCGCCGATTCGGTGTTTCAGGTGGCGGCGCACGAGCAGACCGTGCCGCTGGACGAGCTGTACCGGGCGTGCGCCATCGCCCGCGAGATGCTGATCGGCGAGCACGCGGTGAGCCGGGTGATCGCACGGCCGTTCGCGGGCGAGCCGGGCCGCTACCGCCGCACGGCGCAGCGCCGCGATTTCTCCCTTGCGCCGGTGGGGGAAACGCTGCTGGACCGGCTGGCGGGAGCCGGCGTACCCCGGATCGGCGTGGGCAAAGTGGACGATCTCTTCGCCGGCCGGAACATCGCCAGCGAGCACACGCCGACCAACGCCGACGCCTACGCGCTGATCGAGGCGGCGCTCGACTCGCTGGAGACGGGATTCGTGTTCGTGAACGTGATCGAGTTCGACCAGACGTGGGGGCACCGCAACGACGTCGCGGGGTTCCATCAGGGGCTCCGCGAGCTGGACGCCTGGATTCCGCGGCTGCGCGCCCGGCTGCGGGACGGCGATGTGGTGATTCTCACGGCCGATCACGGCAACGATCCGACGACGCCCTCGACGGATCACTCCCGTGAGAGTGTGCCGGTGCTGGCGTTCGGCCCGCGCGTGCGGCCGGCGGCGCTGGGCACGCGGCGCACGTTCGCCGATCTGGGCCAGACAGTGGCCGAGTTTTTCGGGGTCGGACGGCTCGCGGCGGGGACATCGTTCTTGCGGGACATCTGGATCGGCGAGGGCGCGGCCGCATGAGCGATCTGGCGACGCGCGCGCGCGAGGCGATGCGGCACGCCTGGGCGCCCTACAGCGAATTCCCGGTGGGGGCCGCGATCGAAGCAGCCGACGGGCGCGTGTTTACGGGGTGCAACGTCGAAAGCGCGTCCTACGGTGTCACGATCTGCGCCGAGCGGATGGCGCTGGGGGCGGCGGTGGTGGCGGGCGCGCGGCGGCTGCAGCGTCTGGTCGTGGCGACCGACGTGGACCCGCCGGCCGCGCCCTGCGGCGCCTGCCGGCAGCTGCTCGCGGAATTCGGGCTCGACCTCGAGGTCGTCGCCGTGGGTCCCGCGAGCGAACGGCGCTGGACCCTGCGGGCACTGTTGCCCGACGCCTTTACGAAGGAGCATCTCGACCGGTGATGCCACGCGGCGGACGGTTCCTGCTATCGGCGGCGGTGCTCGGCGCCCTGGCGGCGTGCACCGAGCAGGCGCTGGCGCCGGGCGCGTGCCCCGAGTTCTGCCCCGGCCACGCGATCCAGATGCACGACACGATCCTCACGACCGTGATCGTGCGCGACTCGGCGTTCCGCGGCTACATCGACGGGCACCGCAGCGAGCTGCTTCCCATGGTCGAGGTTCCGGGCGTCGTGGCGAGCCGGGCCATCTTCCGCCTGGCCCCCATGTTCACGCGTACCGCGCCCGATCCGCCGGACACCTCGACCGTTCCGATCACGCTGGATTCCGCGCGGCTGCGCGTGACCGTGGCCCGGCGCGATACCAACACGGCCAATCTGTGGCTCAAGATCTACCGGCTGCCGACCACGATCGACAGCGTCACGACGTTTGCGGACCTGACTCCGTGGTTCCAGGATTCGATCGTGGACAGCGTCAACGTGAACGACCTGCTCGCCCGGCCGCCGATCGGGGACACGGCGACCGTGCGCATCTGGGGCGACACGATCCGCACCGACTCGGCAGGACACGTGCTGCAGTTTACGGGCAACCGCTCGCTGCTGGTGCACTTCTCGTTGGACACGACGCAGGCGCGCTTCGGTACGGCCGATACCGGGCGGGTCGCGTTCGGCGTGCGGATCGCGGCGGATTCGCTGCCCACCGCCAGTCTGGGCTCGGCCGACGTCGCGAACGGCGCCTCGATCCGCTGGTTCTACTCGTATCCCGATACGACCATCAAGCAGGCGAACGAAGATCGCAACGTGACGTTCGACAGCTTCGTCGTGGATCCCCCGTTCGCGCCGCTGGACGCGCACCTCACCGTGGGGGGGGCGCCGTCCGCGCGCAGCCTGCTGCGGGTGGACATACCGCCGTTCATGCGGGACACGACGGACGTCGTGCGCGCCACGCTCGTGCTCGTGCAGGTGGCGCCGGTGCCGGGGGTGCGCAGCGACTCGTTCCGGGTGCTGCTCCGGCCCGTGATCACCGACGTCGGCGCCAAGTCGCCCCTCAACCCGGAGTTCGCGAGCGTGGCGGCGATCCGCATCGAGTCGGCCGATACCGTGCGCCTCGAGATCACCAACCTGATTCGCGCCTGGGCGTTCGATACGTCCGCGGCCACGGCGTTCGTGCTCAGCCAGATTCCCGAAGCGGCGACGTACACCGAGGTCCGCTTCTATTCGTCACGCTCCGATACGACCGCGGCCCAGCGGCTGCGCCCCCGGCTGCATGTGACGTACGTGCGGCGCTTCCCGTTCGGGGAACCGTGAGGACGGCCGGACGGCCGGACGCCCTGACGGCCACAGCGCTCACGATAGCGGTGCTGCTGGCTGTCTGGCCGTCGGGCCGTCTGGCCGCCCAGGACTCCCAGTTCGGGATCCGCGGCCTCGGCACGCCGGGCCGCCAGGAGAGTGTCCGGGCTCGCGGGACGGGTGGGGCGTTCGCTCCCTTCGACCCCTTCTCGCCGTTGCTCGATGCCAGCGCGGCCGACATCCGCCGCATCGGGGCCAGCGTAACGGGAGGAACGTCGTGGCGCACGGCATCGCTCGACGGCACGGAGACGTCGCTGCGGGGCACGCGGTTTCCCGCGCTCGTCATCGCGGGCCCCATCATGGGCCGCCTTGTGCTCGCCGGCGGCTTCGGCAGCTATCTCGACCGCTCGTTCGGGATCAGCACGCGCGATACGATGGTGTTGCGCGGCGAGCCCGAGGCGTTCACGGACGAGATCCGGAGTGACGGCGGGGTGGCGGATCTGCGACTCGCGGCCGCCGCGCGCCTCGGGAGGCACGTCGCCATCGGGCTCGGCCTGCACCGCATTACGGGTTCGACCCGCGTGTCCGCGACCCGGCGCTTCGAGGATTCGACCAGCTACCGGACATCCACGACGCGCGACGAGGTGGCCTATGGCGCGTGGGGCGGATCGGCGAGCGCGCTGCTCGATTTCGGGCCCTACCTGCGCGTTGCCGCCTGGTTCCGCTCCGATTCCCGGTTGCGTGCCGAGATCCGGGACAGCACGACCACGCTGGACGATCTCCCCGTGTCCTTCGGCGGCGGCGTGCGCTGGGCAGGCTCGCGGGCCGCGCTCGCCGGCGCCGTGACGTGGCAGCGCTGGGGGGCCCGGGGTCCCTGCCCAACGCGCACGACACGTTCACCTGGTCGCTCGGCGCCGAGCTCGGCTCCCTGGCCTCGCCGCTGCGGGTCGGCGTGCGCAGCGGTACCCTCCCGTTCGGCGTCGGCGACGCGCCCACGGAGTTCGCCGTCGCCGCCGGGTACGGCCGCCAGTTCGCGGGCGGCCGCGGCCGCATCGACATCGGCCTCGAGCGCCTGGACCGCAAGGGCGGCGGCCTGACCGAGCGCGTCTGGACGTTCCTCCTCGGGCTGACCGTCCGGCCGTGAACGTCTATTTCCACACGTTCGGCTGCCGCGCCAACCAGTACGACACCGACGCCGTGCGCCAGGCGTTCGCCGAGCGTGGCGCCGCCATCGTGGACGACCCCGCCGCCGCCGATCTCGCCGTAATGAACTCCTGCACCGTCACCCACGAGAGCGAAGCCAAGCTGCGGCGTCTGGTGCGGCACGTGGCACGGGCCGGCGTGGGGGGCGGGGCCAGGGGCGGGGGCGGGGGCACCGAGACGATCGTGATGGGGTGCGCGGCGGCGCTGGATCGCGGAGCGATCGCGGCACTGCCGGGCGTGCGGGCGGTGGTGGGCGGGGCGGACGTGGAGCGCGTGTTGCGGGCGGCAGGTGTGGCCTCACCCCCTGACCCCCTCTCCACGATATGGAGAGGGGGGACGGCGGGAAAGCATCGGGCCCTCCTCAAAATCCAGGACAGCTGCGACGAGCATTGCACATTCTGCGCGACCACCATCGCGCGCGGCGCGAACCGGTCGCGGCCGGTCGCCGAGCTGGTGGAGGAGGCCCGGGCTCTCGCCGAGCACCATGCGGAGATCGTGCTGACGGGAGTGCATATCGGGGGCTGGGGCTTAGGGCCTGGGGCCTCGGGATTGTCATCCCCAGCCCCCAGGCCCCAGGCCCTGTCCTTAGGGCATCTCCTCGAGGCGCTCATCAGCGCTGTCCCGGCCGTGCGCTTTCGGCTGTCGAGCATCGAAGCCACCGAAGTCGATGACACGATCGCGCGACTGCTGATCGAGGCGCCGCGCCATCTTGCCGCGCACCTGCACGCGCCGCTGCAGTCGGGGTCGAACCGCATCCTCAAGCGCATGGGCCGCCACTGGTACACGGCGGAGTCGTACCGGGCGCGGATCGAGTGGCTGGCCGAGCGACTGCCGGTGTTCGGACTCGGGGCCGACGTGATCGCGGGCTTCCCCGGCGAGACCGACGCGGACCATCAGGCCTCTCTCACGCTTCTCCACGCCTTGCCTTTTACGTACCTCCACGTCTTCCCCTTCAGCGTCCGCCCCGACGCGGCGGCGGCGAAGCTCGCGGGCCAGCTGCCGCCCGAGGTCGTGCGGGAGCGCGCGCGGCAGCTGCGGGACCTGGGTGAGCGCCAGGCGCGGGCGTATCGGGCGAGCCGCGTGGGCCAGCGGGCCGACGGGGTCGTGAGCGGCCGGCAGGGCGGGCGGGTCGAGGTCCTGACGGAGGACTACCTGTCGGTCTATGTTCGAAGCGAGGAGTGGGACGGCCGCCCCCGATTCGAGGTCGTGATCGACTGATGCCGCGCGTCTACATCGAGACCTACGGCTGCCAGATGAACGTCTCGGACACCGAGCTGATGTTCGGCGTGCTGGGGCGCGAGGGCTACGTCCGCACCGACGATCCCGGCGCCGCGGACGTGCTGCTCGTGAACACCTGCGCCGTGCGCGATCACGCCGAGCAGCGGGTGATGGGGCGCATGGGCGAGCTGCAGCGCTACAAGCAGCAAGGGCGGGGCCGCGTGCTCGGCGTCGTCGGCTGCATGGCCCAGCGGCTCGGTCCCCGGCTGCTGGAGCGCGTCCCGCAAGTGGATCTCGTGATCGGGCCGGACGGCTATCGCGGCCTGCCCGAGCTGATCGCGCGGGCGCGCGACGGCGGCGAGCGCGCGGCCGATGTCGCATTCAAGAGCTGGGAGCACTACGAGGACGTACCGCCGGTGCGGGAGCGCGCCGTGTCGGCCTTCGTGACGGTGCAGCGTGGCTGCGATTATCGGTGCACCTTCTGCATCGTTCCGATGACGCGCGGGCCGGAGCGGAGCCGCAAGTTGGGGGATGTCGTCGGCGAGGTGCGACGCCTCGCCGCTGCCGGAACCACCGAGGTCACGCTCCTTGGCCAGACGGTCAACAGCTATCACGAGGGCGAGCACGACTTCGCCGACCTGCTCCGCGCGGTCGGCGCGGTCCCGGGCATCCGGCGCGTGCGGTTCACGTCGCCCTATCCGACCGACTTCACGGACCGGGTGCTGCGCGCGCTGGCGGAGACGCCGGCGGTCTGCGAGCACGTGCATGTGCCGGTGCAGAGCGGGAGCTCGCGCACGCTCAAGCGCATGCTGCGGCGTTACGATCGGCCGCGCTATCTCGAGGTCGTGCGGGCGCTGCGCGACGCGGTCCCCGGCATCGCGCTCTCGACCGACATCATCGTGGGCTTCCCCGGCGAAACCGAGGACGACTTCCAGGAGACGCTGTCGCTGGTCGAGGAAGTGCAGTTCGACGACGCCTACACATTCAAGTACTCGGTGCGTGAGGGCACGCCCGCGGTCAAGATCAAGGATCACGTGCCGGAGGCGGTCAAGACCGAGCGCATCGGCCGGCTCATCGCCGCCGTCCGCCGCGTGGCCAGGCGCAAGAACATCGCGCTCGTCGGGACGACGCGCGAAGTACTGGTGGAAGGCCCCGCGAAGCGCGGCGACCTGCTGCAGGCGCGCACGCGCGCGAACAAGATCGCGTTGCTGGCCGGCCCCGCGGAGTGGATCGGCACGTATCGCGAGGTGCGGTTCACCGGGACAACGGGCTCGACGTTCACGGCCGTCTCCATCGTTCCCTCTCTCCGCATGGCGGAGCGGGGATCAGGGGGTGAGGCCGCGTGGCGGTAGCGAACGTTACCTGGGAAGTCGTGCAGCGCGAGTACGAGTCGTTGCGCGCGCGCATGCCCCGGTACTGCGGCTGCGAGACCTGCAGGGGCGACGTGCTCGTGTTCGCGCTGAACCGCCTGTCGCCGCACTACGTCTCCACCCGCCAGGGGGAGATTCTCACCGAGCTGTCGCTGGCGAGCGACCAGGAAAAGGCCAAGCTCGACGTGGCGCTGCTCGAGGGATTTCGGAAAGTGGGCCTAGCTCCGCGGTGTGGGGCAAAGCCCGTGCAACTCTAAGCTCACCGCGTCGGCGGTAGGGCCGAGCCGCGAGTTCACTCGCGCCGCCGGTGCGCCCGCCGATTCTCTATCTCACTGTCGCCTTCGCCGCTGGTCTCGTCGCGGGACTAAACGGCGCGGAACTGCGCGTCACGGCGCTGCCGGTGTTTCTCGGCGCACTGGTGCTGAGTCGCCGGGCCCCGCTCGGCGCAGCGCTCGGTGTGATGTTCGCGGCCGGCACGCTCTGGGGCGGGGCGGCGGTGCGGGAACGGCAAGCGACGTGCGCCGGCCTGTGGGGAAGCGGGAAGGGGGACGCGGGAAGGGTAACTCGCGCCGCACTCGTCCGGCTGACCGATCCCGTGCCCGCGGCAGGCGGCACGGTCGAAGGCGACGTGCACGGGGGCTCCTGCGGCGGCACGCTGCGCATCCGCTGGCCGCAGGGCTATGCGG
>JBOHSP010000057.1:0-3816 GCA_050733275.1 Gemmatimonadales bacterium | reverse complement strand
AACATGACGGCGTCGAGCATCAGCGGGCGGCGCGAGAACCGCGTGTGGGCCCAGAACTCGGCCACGAGCTTCGCCGTCTCCGTGGGCGAGCCGTACCGGACCTACAGCACCGCCCTCGACCCGCGCGTGCCACTGGTGCAGACCACGCGGGTGAGCGTGACCGGCGTCGAGCACTGGTATCAGACGAAGTACGCGTCGGGGGACACGATCCCGTTCGCGAGCGGCATCGAGGCGCGGCTGATCTACACCGAGAGCCTGATTGCCGCCGGCCAGCTCGCCGCGGCCGTCGACAGCATCAATGTGTTCCGCACGCGGGGCGGGCAGACGGTGTTCGCCAGCACGGACTCGGCCACGATTCACGCCGAGCTCGTGGACCAGCGCCGCCGCGAGCTGTTCCTCACCGGCCATCACCTGGGCGACGTGGTGCGGTACACCCTCACGCTCGCGCCGGCCGCCGGGACGCCCTACCACGGAAGCGGGACCTACGGGTCGCAGGTTTGCATGCGACTGCCGGACGTTGAGCGCATCAACAATCCCGCCATTCCCTGAGGCGGGACCCGGAGCGGGGAGGGGGAGGGGGGACGAGGCCGGGGGTCGGAGTGCCCGGATGACGGCGGGGCGATGCTGACCGCCGTCCTGCTGGTGTTCCTGGCGCTCGCGCTGCTGTTCCTCCTCGCCGCGATTGCGGCCTGGCGCGGCCGGCGGTGGCTGCGCTCGCTCGTGCCGCTGCTCGCCGCGGCGCTGTTCCTGTCGCTCGCCGCGCTGTGTGGCGCCATCAGCGTCGGGATCCGCGGCTACCGCGCGCTCACGCACGAGGTCGTGGCTGCCACGATCCGCCTGGAACCCATCGGCGCCCAGCGGTTCCGCGCGACCGTCCAACTTCCCGACGGCCGGCTCCAGATGTTCGATCTCGCGGGCGACGCGGTGTACGTGGACGCCCACGTGCTGAAGTGGAGTCCCCTCGCGAACCTCATCGGCCTGCACACCGCCTACGAGCTGGACCGCATCGCCGGCCGCTACCGCGCCCTCGCCGACGAGCAGGGGCGGGAGCGCACCGTGTATTCGCTCGCGGCGCGCAAGCCGTTCGACCTGTTCGACGTCGCCCGTGACTCCTGGCTGCTCCAGCCGCTGGTGGACGCGCAGTACGGCTCGGCGACGTTCGTGGGGGCGGCGCAGCCCGCGACCGTCGAAGTGCGGGTGTCCACGACCGGCCTGCTCGTCCGGCCGGTGGAGACGCGCTAGGGAGCGGCTATTTCCGGCGCTCGGACTCGAGCCGGCGGAAGCGGGCGATCGACGCGCTCTCGCCGAAATCGTCGAGCTCGTAGAGCCGGCGCACCTCGATCTCCCCGTCGTGCCCGTAGGGGTTGGGGAAGCGGCGTGACCACTCCAGCGCTTCCTCGCGGGTCTTCACCTGGATGATCGTGTAGCCCGCAATCAGCTCCTTGGTTTCCGTGAACGGCCCGTCGACGATCGTGCGCTGGCCGCCCCGATACCGCACTCGCCACCCCGTGGCGCTCGGCTGGAGACCGGAGGCATCGAGCAGCACGCCCGCGCGCTGCAACTCCTCGTGGAACTGGGCCATCGCCGCAAACAGCTCCTCCTGTGGCCGCGCGCCCGCCTCCGAGTCCGTGGTCGCCTTCACGATGATCATGCACCGCATCGGATACCTTTCTCTCTGGGGTCCACACAGGCGACGAACGGCGGGCCCTGCCGTCGACAGCTTAAGCCTCCCGGCCGGGCCGCGCCGCGTCTATTATCCCTACAACTGCGCTGACGCGAGGAGTAGCCGATGTGCCGTAACATCAAGACACTGGCCAATTTCGAGCCGCCCGCCACGGACGAGGAGATCCGCGCCTCGGCCCTCCAATTCGTCCGCAAGTTGAGCGGCACGACCAAGCCCTCGCGCGTCAACGAGGCCGCGTTCACCCGCGCCGTGGACGACGTGACGGCCGCCGCGAACCGGCTGCTGCACGCGTTCGAGACCAGCGCGCCGCCGCGCGACCGGGAAGTGGAGCGGCGCAAGGCCCGGGAGCGGGCCGTAAAGCGGTTCGGGAGTGGCGGTCCGGGAGGCGTGTCGATTCCGGCGTGACTCGTTCGTCGGGACTGTGACAGCAGCAGTCATGGATCACCGAGCACGAACAGGAGGCCGACAATGCGGTTCGCGGTGCTGGTCAAGGCAAGCAAGGAATCCGAGGCAGGCGGTCTGCCCGACGAGAAGGCCCTGACGGAGATGGGCAACTTCAACGACGAGCTGGTGAAGGCGGGTGTGATGCTCGCCGGCGAAGGGCTGCATCCGACGTCGCATGGCATGCGTGTCGCCTACTCCGGGAAGCAGCGGACGGTGCGGGACGGCCCGTTTACCGAGACGAAGGAGCTGGTCGCGGGGTTCTGGATCTGGCGGGTGAAGTCTCGAGAGGAAGCGCTGGACTGGGCGAAGCGCATTCCGTTCGCAGAGGGCGAGGTGGAGATCCGCCAGATCTTCGAGGACGACGATTTCGGGGAGGCGTTCACGCCCGAGCTGCGCGCGCAGGAGCAGCGGCAGCGCGAACAGATCGCCCGCAACACGCGGCGCTGACCACCCGGCGTGGCCGATCCGCGGGAGACGATCGAAGCCGTCTGGCGGATCGAATCCGCCAGGCTCATCGCCGGGTTGGCGCGGCTCACGGGCGACGTGGGCCTGGCGGAGGACCTCGCGCAGGATGCGCTCGTCGCCGCGCTGGAGCGCTGGCCACGGGCGGGCGTGCCGGACAATCCGGGCGCCTGGCTCATGGCGACCGCCAAGCATCGCGCGATCGACGAGTTGCGCCGCCGCAAGATGGCGGATCGCAAGCAGGGCGACGTGGAGCACGAGCTCGTGGCGGCCCGCGGCCAGCCCGACCTCGATGCCCAGCTCGATGACCACGTCGGCGACGATCTCCTCAGCCTGATCTTCACCGCCTGCCACCCCGTCCTCACGACCGAGGCGCGGGTCGCCCTGACGCTGCGCCTGCTCGGCGGCCTCACGACCGATGAGATCGCGCGCGCGTTTCTCACGTCGCGCCCCGCGATCCAGCAACGCATCGTGCGCGCCAAGCGCACGCTGGCGGCGGCGCGCGTACCGTTCGAGGTGCCCCGCGGCGCCGACCTCGCCGCCCGCCTCGGCTCGGTGCTCGAGGTCATCTACCTCGTGTTCAACGAAGGCTACTCGGCGACCGCGGGGGACGAGTGGCTGCGGCCCGCCCTGTGCGACGAGGCGCTGCGGCTCGGCCGCATCCTGGCCGGGCTGATGCCCGGCGAAGCGGAGGTCCACGGCGTCGTCGCGCTGATGGAGCTGCAGGCGTCGCGGCTGCGGGCGCGGGTCGGGCGCGGGGGCGAGCCGATCCTGCTGCTCGACCAGGACCGCGGCCGCTGGGACCAGCTGCTGATCACGCGCGGGCTCGCCGCGCTGGAGCGCGCGGAAGCGCTGGGCGGCGCCTCGGGGCCGTACACGCTGCAGGCCGCGATCGCCGCCTGCCACGCGCGCGCCCGCGTGCCCGACGAGACCGATTGGACCCGGATCGTCGCGCTGTACGACGCGCTCACGCAGCTCGTGCCGTCGCCGGTCGTGGAGCTGAACCGCGCGGTTGCGCTGGGCATGGCGTTCGGCCCCGCCGCGGGACTCGAGGTGGTGGACGCGCTGACGGAGGACCCGGCGCTGCGCGCGTACCATCTCCTGCCGAGCGTGCGCGGCGATCTGCTGTTCAAGCTGGGCCGCACCGCCGAGGCGCGGGTCGAGTTCGACCGCGCCGCGGGGCTCACGCGCAACGCCCGCGAGCGCGACATCCTGCGCCGCCGGGC
>JBOHSP010000056.1:0-5100 GCA_050733275.1 Gemmatimonadales bacterium | reverse complement strand
GGCGACGGCCCTGGCGTGCGCGCCCGCCCCGCCCGCCCGGCCCGCGCCACCGCTATCCCCGACCCCGACCCCGACCCAGACCCCGGCTCCGGACGACGAGCGGTTCGCCGCGGTCGTCGCGTACCTGCGCTCGCAGGTGGACAGCGCGTACCCCGGCGCCGTACTGGCCGTGGGCGAGCGCGGGCGGCTCGTCCTGCTCACCGCCGTCGGTCATTACGGCATCGACGACCGCCGGCCGGTCGGCCCCGAGACCGTGTACGATCTCGCGTCGCTCACCAAGGTGATCGGCCTGACCACCGCGTGCATGCTGCTCGTGGATCAAGGAAAGCTCGACCTCGCCGCCCCGGTGCAGCGCTACGTCCCGGCGTTCCGCGGCGCGGGCAAGGACCGGGTCACGATCCGCCACCTGCTGACGCATTCGTCTGGCCTGCCGCCCTGGCGCCCGCTGTATACCGAAGCGACGACGCGCACCGCCGCGTTCACGCTGGTAGATACCACGCCTCTCGCCGCCGATCCGGGCACGCAGGCGGTCTACTCCGATCTCGGCGCGATTCTGCTGACGCAGGTGGTCGAGACGATCACCGGCGAGCGGATCGATCGCTTCCTGGACCGTCACGTGTTCGGTCCACTCGCAATGACCAGCACGCGGTTCCTGCCCCCGCCCGGGTGGCACGAGCGGATCGCGCCGACCGAGCGCAGCCAGGACGGCACCATCATCCGCGGCACCGTGCACGACGAGAACGCCTGGAAGCTGGGCGGCGTGTCGGGCCATGCGGGGCTGTTCAGCACGGCACCGGACCTGGCCCGGTTCGGGTTTTGGCTGCTGGACAGCTACGAAGGGCGGCGGCGGGCGGCGGAAGGCGGCGAAGCTGCTCCCACGACCCCCGCCGCCGCCCTTCGTCGCCTTTCGCCGCCTCTCGTCCGCGAATTCACCCGCCGCCAGGAGCTCCCGCCCGGCTCCTCCCGCGCCCTCGGCTGGGACACGCCCTCGGGACTATCCAGCGCCGGCACGAAGCTCGGGCCGCGCGCCTTCGGCCATACCGGCTTCACCGGCACGTCGATCTGGTTCGACCCCGACCGCTCCCTCGTCATCATTCTGCTCACGAATCGGGTCCATCCGACGCGTGAGAACGGCCGGATTGCGCAGGTCCGGCGCCAGGTCGCCGATCTCGTCGTGGACGCGTTCACCCGCGAGGCCTCGCCGCCATGACCCTGTCCACCGCCGACTGGATCATCATCATCGCCTACTTCGCGATCTCGGCCGCCATCGGGCTCTACTACGCGGGCCGCGCCGGGCGATCGATCAGCGAGTACTTCCTCTCGGGCCGCAGCCTCCCCTGGTGGCTCGCGGGCACCTCGATGGTGGCGACGACGTTCGCCGCCGACACGCCCCTCGTGGTGACGGGGCTGGTCGTGCGTCAGGGGATCGCCGGCAACTGGGTGTGGTGGAGCCTCGCGCTGTCCGGGATCCTCACCGTGTTCTTTTTCGCGCGCCTGTGGCGCCGCGCCGGCGTCCTCACCGACGTGGAGTTCGTCGAGCTGCGCTACGGCGGCCGGCCCGCGGCCGCGCTGCGCGGCGTGCGCGCGTTGTATCTCGCGATTCCCATCAACCTGATCATCATGGGCTGGGTCACGAAGGCGATGGCGGACGTGCTGCGGATCACGATGGGCATCTCCGGGTGGGAAGTGGCCGCGCTGCTCTTCCTCATCACCGCGGGGTACGCGATCCTGTCCGGGCTGTGGGGCGTCGTGGTGACCGACTTCTTCCAGTTCATCGTCGCGATGGCCGGCTCCATCG
Organism: Gemmatimonadales bacterium; assembly: GCA_050733275.1. Classification (GTDB taxonomy): domain Bacteria; phylum Gemmatimonadota; class Gemmatimonadetes; order Gemmatimonadales; family GWC2-71-9; genus 20CM-2-65-7. The sequence continues at coordinate 3,302 of JBOHSP010000056.1, read as the reverse complement.
TGCTGGCCGTGCTCGCCGTGCAGCACGTCGGCGGGCTCGACCGGCTCACCGATCTCGCCGCCGCCCGCTACGGCGGCGACGGCGCGGGCCTGAGCATCATCCCGCCGCTCGACAGCGCCTGGCTGCCGTTCGAGATGCTGGTCGTCTACATCGCCGTGCAGTGGTGGGCCTCGTGGTACCCGGGCGCGGAGCCGGGCGGCGGCGGCTACGTGGCCCAGCGCATTCTCTCGACGCGCGACGAGCGGCACGGCCTCCTGGCGACGCTGTGGTTCAACGTCGCCCACTACGCCCTGCGGCCCTGGCCCTGGATCCTGGTGGGCCTGTTCGCCGCCGTGAGCTACCCCGATCTCAGCGCGCCCGGCGCGGACCCGGGGCTCGGCTACGCGCGCGCCATGGTGGATCTCCTCCCCTCGCCGCTGCGCGGCTTGCTGCTCGCCGCCTTCGCCGCCGCGTACATGAGTACCATCGCGACGCATCTCAACTGGGGCACGTCCTACTTCGTGAACGACTTCTGGTTGCGCTTCGTGCGCAAGCAGGCCGCCCGCCGCGAGCAGGTCATCGTGTCGCGCGTGGCAACCGCCGTCCTGATGCTCCTCGCGCTCGCCGTGATGCAGTTTCTCGATACCGTGGAGCAAGGCTGGCGGATCCTGCTCGGCCTGGGCGCGGGGACCGGCCTGGTGCTGATCCTGCGGTGGTACTGGTGGCGCGTGAACGCCTGGAGCGAGATCGTGGCGATGGCGGCGTCGTTCGTCGTGTCGCTCGTGCTGTGGCAGGTCTTCGACATGCCCGCCGACGCACCCGCCACCCTGATGATCACGGTGGGCGTCACGACGCTGGCCTGGGTCGTGGCGACGTATGTGACGGCTCCGGAGTCGTCGGAAACCCTGGAGCGTTTCTATCGGCGGGTGCGCCCCGGCGGCCCGGGCTGGCGCGCCGTCGCCACGCGTCTCGGCTTCGGCGGCGATACGATCCCCGGCGGCGCGCTGTCGTGGGTGAACTGGGTGGCGGGTTGGGTCGCCGTCTATGCGACGCTATTCGGCATCGGGCAGCTCCTCGTCGGGACGCTGGCCTGGGCCCTGGTTTGCGGCGTCATTGCGGCCGCGGCCTTCATGCTGATCGCGCGTAACTTGCGGCGCGATGCGTCGTTCCGCGAAGCCGCCGTTGACAGCGTGCCGCGCGATATCTAAGTTGCCGTCTGACTGGAGGATAGTGATGGGGACGACACAGCGCTCGGTCCAGCTGACGCTCACGGAGCGGGCTGGCGAAGAGATCAAGAAGTTCCTCGCGGAGGAGAAGGTCCCGGGCGAGTCCGCCGGGCTGCGCGTGGCGGTGCTGCCCGGTGGCTGCTCGGGCTTCCGCTACAGCCTGAACATCGAAGACCGGCCGGCGGGTGATGACGTGGTGATCGAGAGCGCCGGGGTGCGGCTGTTCGTGGACGAGTTCAGCGCCCAGTACCTGAACGGCACGGTCATCGACTACAAGAGCAATTTCCAGGAGTCCGGTTTCGCGTTCGAGAACCCGAACGCGACGGGTGGGTGCGGCTGCGGGTCGTCGTTCACGGTCTGAGGCGCCGATCCCGCTCCATCCGCTAGCAAGGGCCCGCGAACATCGCGGGCCCTTTGCATGATGCGGCCGCTCGATCTCGCGATCATTGTCCTCTATTTCGTCGCGGTGCTGGCGGCGGGTGTGCTGCTCGCCGGCCGCCAGCGCGACGCCGCCGATTACTTCCTCGGGCGCCACGGCCTGCCGGCCTGGGCCATCATGCTGTCCATCGTGGCGACCGAGACCTCGGCGCTGACCGTGATTTCGGTCCCCGGGATCGCCGCCCGCGGCAATCTCACCTTCCTCCAGCTCGCGTTCGGATACCTGATCGGGCGGATCGCCGTTGCGGCGCTGCTGCTGCCCGGCTATTTCGACGGCACGCAGGAAACCGCGTACCAACGCCTGGAGCGCCGCTTCGGCGTCGCCGCGCGGCGCACCGCCTCCGCCGCCTTTCTCGTGACCCGGGCCCTGGGCGACGGCGTGCGGGTGTTCGCCACCGCCATTCCGTTGGCGATCATCACCGGGTGGAGTGTGCCGCTCGGCATTCTGGCGGTGGGCGTCGTGACGATCGTGTACACCTGGTTCGGCGGCCTGCGGGCGGTCGTATGGGTGGATGTCGTGCAGCTGGTGTTCTACGTCCTGGGCGGCGTCGCGACCGTCGTGATCGCCATGAGCCTCGCCGACCGCAGTCTCGCGGCGGCGTGGGAGGCGGGCAAGCTGATCGTCATCGACCCCGCCTTCTCGTTCCGGACCACGTACTCGCTGTGGGGCGGCCTCATCGGGGGAGCGCTGCTGTCCGCCGCCTCCCATGGAACGGATCATCTGATCGTGCAGCGCCTGCTCGCCGCCTCCGGGCTGCGCGACGCGCGGCGCGCCCTCATCGGCTCGGGTGTGTTCGTTATCGCGCAGTTCGCGCTGTTTCTATTCGTGGGCGCCACCCTCTGGATGGCGGAGGCCGACCGGCCCGGCATGGCGGCCGACGCCATCTACCCCACGTTCGTCGTCGAGCACTTCCCGGCGGGGCTCGCGGGACTGGTCGTCGCCGCCATCCTCGCGGCCGCGATGAGCACCGTCGCCTCGTCCCTCAACTCGCTGGCCTCGGCGACCACGCACGACTTCTACGCGCCCCTCGCGCGCCGCAACGAACCGCAGCACCTGCTGCGCGTCGGCCGGGCGATGACCCTCCTCTGGGCCGTCGTTCTCGTCGGGGGGGCGATGCTGTTTCGGAATCGCGAGACCCCCGTGGTCGTCCTGGCGCTGTCCATCGCCTCGATCACCTATGGCGGCCTGCTCGGCAGTTATCTCCTGGGCGGACTCTGGCCCCGCACCCGGCAGGTCGACGTGATCATCGCCATTCTCACCGGCGTGGCCTTCATGATCCCCGTGGTGCTGGGCGTTCCGACCCGGTGGCTTCCGGGCCTTGCGTGGCCGTGGTATGTGCCGCTGGGTACCGCGGTGACGGTGCTGGTGGGCGTGATCTCCTCGCTGGTAGGACGCCCGGACGCCCGGTCGCCCGGACGCCTACAGGGATCGGCATGACCGATTCGGCCGTCCGGGCGTCCGGCCGTCCGGACGTCCTCCTGGGTATCGACGCCGGCGGCTCCCACACCACGGTCGTGATCGGCGATGCCGCGGGCCGGGTGCTCGCGCGCACCGACGGCCCCGGCGCGGCGATGCGGCCGGGCCAGGCCGAGCGCTCCGCCGCCGTGATCATCGAGACGGCGCGACGGGCGGCGGCGCACACGCACGTGGCGCTGCCC
>JBOHSP010000055.1:0-2362 GCA_050733275.1 Gemmatimonadales bacterium | reverse complement strand
GTGCCGCCCGGCCGACGCCGCCGCCCGGGTACGTGAAACCCGCGGAGGCCAAGCGCCCGGCCGGACCGGGAGGGGCGCCGGCGCCGCTCGCCAATCCCGAGTTGAATGAGATGGAAATCCCGACGTTCATCCGGAGACAGATGGACTGATGGCCTGGTGGAAACGGGCGGGGGCGCGGGCGCGGGCCGACACGCGCGCCGGGCGGAGCGGGGACTACGCCGGCGCCGGACTGCTCGCCGTCGCGATGCTGGCGTGGGGCGCCCATGAAGCCTGGTCCTCGCGCGACAAAGAGCTGACCGCTCCGCCGATCGTCGTCACGGAAGCCTACGATGAGTGGGCCGACACGCTGGGCCGCCGCGAGCTGCTGGCCGACGTGCTGGCCCGGGCCGGCGTGACCGGCCGCGAATACGTCGCCTTTCGCAAAGCGCTGCGCACCCTCAATCCTCGACGCCTGCGTCCCGGCCTCGTGTTCCATGTGCGGCGCGTGAAGGGCGCCGCCGTCGCCCACCGCATCGGCGTGCGCACCGAACCCGACAAGCGCCTGTGGCTCACCCGCCTCGGCGGCGACTCCGGTTGGAAGGAGATCGTCGAGGTGATTCCCTGGACCACCGAGCGGCTGCGGATGAGCGCCGTGATCCACACGAACCTCTACGATGCGCTCGACCAGGCGGTCTCCGATTCGCTCCTTCCGTTGCCCGAGCGCATCCTGCTCGCGTGGGCCATCGCGGACGTGTACGATTGGGAAGTGGACTTCACGCGCGACGTCCGGCCCGGTGACCGCGTGAACGTGCTGATCGAGCGACTGCAGTCGCAGGAAGGCGAGCGCCGCTTCGGACGCATTCTGGCGGCGCGGGTGGATGTCGCGGGGTCACCCAGCTACGCGTTTTCCTTCGATACGACGACGGAAGCGAGCGTGCGCGCGCGGGGTTTCTACGACGACAGGGGCCGCTCGCTGCGCCGCGCGTTCCTGCGTGCGCCGCTGCGCTACCGCTACATCTCGAGCCGCTTCGGCGGGCGCTATCACCCCATCCTGCGGCGCTGGCGCTCGCACCAGGGCACGGACTACGCCGCGGCGTGGGGCACGCCCGTTCGCGCCACCGCGGACGGCATCGTCGTCAAGGCAGAGCGCGGCGGCGGCTACGGCAACATGGTCGAGCTGCGGCATGCCAACGGCATCCGCACGCGCTACGGGCATCTCGCCCGCTTCGCCAAGGGACTGCGGCCGGGACAACGCGTCGCGCAGGAGCAGATCATCGGGTACGTGGGCTCGACCGGTCTTTCCACTGGTCCGCACCTGCACTACGAGTTCATCGTGAACGGCCGGCCCACGAACCCGCAGCGCAAGGACGCGGGTTCGGGCGAGCCGATCCCGCGCAAGCTGCGGGGTGCGTTCGAGGCGCGCCGCGCGCTGCTCCTCGCCGAGCTCGAGCCGCCCCCCCAGGCCCCGCCGACGCTGTCCGCCGCGGCCGCGGGCGCCGCGCGGGATTAGCGGGCGCCCGCTTTCGTTTCGGCGCCACCCCGCCAGCACTGCAGCCGTGGACATCTATCCCGCCCTCGACATTCAAGGCGGGCGCGTGGCGCGCGCCCAGGGGCGCCGCGCCGAGCCGCGCACCGCGCTGGCCGAGCTCACGCGCGGCGGCGCGCGTTGGATCCACCTCGTCGATTTCGACCGCGCCTACGGGCGTAGCGCCAATCCCCAGATCATCGAGGACCTGCTCCGAGCCGTCCCGCCGCGCGTCGCGACGCAGGTCGGCGGCGGTCTCGCGCTGGAGATCGACGTGGATCAGATGTTCACGTGGGGCGCGACGCGCGTGATCATCGGTCCCCGGGGCGCGCTGGACGCGGCGCTCGTGGATCGCCTCGTCGCGCGGCACTCGGCGGCCCGGCTCGCGGCCGGCATCGATGCCCGTGAGGGGCGGGTCGCGCCCCGCGGCACGGCCGAGATCTCGCCGGTGACGGCGCGCCAGCTCGCCGAGCGGGTGCGCGACCAGGGGATCCGCACGATCGTGTACAACGACGTGGGGCGCGACGGCACGCTGCAGGGGCCGGATGTGGACGGCGCCGGGGGGCTCGCGGCGCTGGGGCTCGACGTCATCGTCTCGGGCGGCGTCGGCTCGCTGGACGACCTCGTCGCGGCGCGGGCGGCCGGCCTGGCGGGCGTGATCGTGGGGCGGGCGCTGCACGAAGGCCGGTTCACGCTCGCGGAGGCGCTCGCGTGCGTCGCGTGACGCCCGGCCTCGTGGCGCTGCGCGTGACCGGGCTCGGCGCCCTCGTGGCGCTGCTGTGGAATCCCGCGCGCTCCCGCGCGCTGCCCTCGGGCGCCCAGCCGCTCGTGCTGCTCGACGCGTCGCTCAGCATGGCG
>JBOHSP010000054.1:0-4757 GCA_050733275.1 Gemmatimonadales bacterium | reverse complement strand
CGGCGTTCGAGGCGCTGGCCGAGCCGGTCCCCGACGGGCCGTGTTCCCGGGACCTGCTGCACCTGTCGCGCGAGCATGGAATGACCATCGGCGCGGGGTTGCTCGAGCGCGCGTCCGGCGGCGGCGTCTACAACGCGTATCTCGTCGTGATGCCGGATGGGACGTGGGCCGTGCACCGCAAGCTGCACGTCTTTGAGCACCCGGATATCCGCGCGGGGGACCGCTACACCGTGTTCGACACGCCGCACGGCTGCCGCGTGGGCGTGCTGATCTGCTACGACAACAACATCGTCGAGAACGCCCGCGCCACGGCGCTGCTGGGCGCCGAGGTGCTGCTCGCGCCGCACCAGACGGGCGGTTGTCACTCGGTGAGTCCGCGCGGCATGAAGCCGATCGACCCCGCCGTGTGGGCCCGTCGCCATGAGGACCCCGCGGCGTGCGAGGCGGAGTTGTGCGGTCCCAAGGGGCGGGGTTGGCTCATGCGCTGGCTGCCGAGCCGGGCGCACGACAACGGCATGTTCCTGTTGTTCAGCAACGGCATCGGCCCGGACGACGATGAGATCCGCACCGGCAACGCGATGGTGCTCGACCCCTATGGCGAGGTGATCGCGGAGACGCGGGCGTTGGGTGACGACATGGTCGTGGCGGATCTCGACGCGTCTGTCCTGCCGACGTCATCGGGGAGGCGCTGGCTGCGGGCGCGCCGGCCTGAGCTGTATGAGTCGCTGGCGCGGCCCACGGGGGAGGAGCAGGAGACGCGTAGGGTCCGTTTTGGCGAGTAGATCCTTCGCTTCGCGCGCTTCCCAAAAGCGGGGCCTTCACTCCGCTCGCAAGGCCTCCACGGGGTCGACCCGCGACGCGCGGCGCGCCGGGACGTAGCTGGCGATCAGCGCCACCGCCACCATCAGCACCGACACGCCCGCCAACGTGGGCACGTCCACTCGCTCGACCCCGAACAACAGGCTCTCGATGTAGCGCGTGAGGCCGAGCGAAGCGACCAGGCCGACCACGACGCCGACCAGCGCCACCTGCCCTCCCTGCGTGACCACCATGCGGCGCACGGTGCCCGCCTCGGCGCCCAACGCCATGCGCACACCGATCTCCTGCGTGCGCCGCGTCACGCCGTACGACAGGACGCCGTAGAGGCCGACCGCGCCCAGGACCAACGCGAGCACCGCGGCGATGCCCACCATCAGCATGGTGAACGAGAGGCTGGCCATCGACCGCGCGGCCAGCTCCTCCATGGTGAACACGCGGTACATCGGCGATTCGGGCACGACCTCGCGGATCAGGGCGCGCACCGCGGGTGCCAGCGCGCGGGCCCGAGGGGACTTGACCACGTACGCCGGCGAGCCCGCCACCCGCGCGACGTACACCATAGGCTCGGGCGCCTCGCGGCGGAAGTTGTCCAGCAGCACGTCCTCGACCACGCCCACGACGGTGTACCAGTTCTGCCCCCCGCGGGGCTGCAGGCGCTGGCCGAGCGGGTCCTCGCCCGGGAACAGGAGCTGAGCCGCGGACCGGCTGACGATCACGTTGTTGATCCCCGGCCCTGCCAGCTCCTCGCTCCGGTCGAACAAGCGGCCGCTCAGGAGGTCGATCCCCATCGTCTGGAAATACGCCCCGCCGGCGCCGGTGACGCGCACGCGCGGCGGCTCCATGCCGCTCGCCTCGATGCGCTCGGTCGTGACCGTGGCGTCGTCGGCTCCCTCGTCCAGCGGCAGCGTGGCGACCACGCCCACCGACTGAACGCCGGGCAGCGCCGCCAGCCTTTCCATGAACGTGAAGTGGAACAGCGCGGACGACTGGTAGTCGTTCACCTCCGGGCGGTCGGGCGCGATCTGGAACGTGAAGACGTCGCGCGCGTCGAACCCGGGGTCCACGCGGCTGAGCTGCCAGAAGCTCCGCATCAGGAGTCCCGACCCCATGAGGAGCACGAGCGCCAGCGCGGTCTGAGCCACCACCAGCGCGTTCCGCGCGTAGCCGCCCCGCACCGCACCGCGACCGCCCTGACGCAGGCTCATGAGGAGCTCCCCGCCCGAGGCCCGGATTGCGGGAGCTAGCCCGAACGCGCATGCCGCCACGATGGAGGCGCCCACGCTGAACAGCAGCGCACCCAAGTCGAGGCCCGCGGACGCGAGCCCGGGGATCGGCGCGCTCGACCAGCCGGAGGCCACGGCGTCCGGGGCGGCGCGAACCAGGAGCGGCACGCCGGCGAAGGCAATGAGCACCCCGCCCAAGCCGCCGGCAGTCGCCAACACCAGTGCCTCGGCCATTTGGGTGCGGACCAGACCGCTTCGTCCCGCGCCCAGCGCCCGCCGCACGGCGAGCGCGTGCAGCCGGCTCTCCGTCCGCACGGCGAACAGGTTCGCCACGTTGGCGCACGCGATGAGGAACACGATGCCGACCGCGCCCAAGAGCACCCACAACGGGCGCGCGATGTCGCCAAGCACTTCCTCTTCCAGTGAGCGCACCACCGGCCGGTGCTGCTCCATGATGCGCGCGTAGTCGGCCGAGCCCCCGTACCGTTCCGGGAGCCGCCGAGCGATCGGCTCGAGTTGGGCGGCCAGGCCAACGGCCTCCGCACCCGGCGCCAGCCGCCCTACCACCGTCGGGCCGCCCACGCCGCCCGCCCGGACCCGCACGGGGTCTATGATCCACGGGATCCAGAGGGCGACCCGCTCGTCCGGGAACCGAAACTCGCGCGGCATGACCCCGATGACCGTGCGGGTGGCATTCGCGAAGATGTAGGAGCGGCCGAGTATGGTCGAGTCGCCGGAGAACCAGGTGGTCCAGAGCCAATGGCTGATGACGACGACGTCATCGTCGTCGTCCGCCGTCGGCAGCCGCCCCAGCGCCGGTATGGCGCCGAGCGTGGTGAACAACGAGGCGGTCGCGCGCGCACCGAACAGGCGCTCGACCTGCTGGTCGACGCGGGTGGTTGACTGGAACAGCCCGTACGTCCCGGCGTCCTCGAGCAGGCTCGCCTGCTCGCGATATTGGACGTATAGCTCGTCCGGGACGCCGAATTCCTCCGGCTGGTTGGTGCCGGGCGCACTGCCCCGGATGGCGACGAGCCGGTCGGCGTTCGGGTACGGCAACCCGCGGAGCAACACGGCGTCGACCACGCTGAAGATCGCCGTCGTGGCGCCGATGGCGAGTGCCAAGGTCGCGACCGTCACCAGCGTGAATCCCGGCGCACGGGACAGGCTCCGCACGGCGTAAGAGAGGTCCTTGATCCAGGCCTCAAGCATGGCGTTCCCCCTGATCGGCGGAGGCGAGGTGCGAGCTCGGGACAATACGCTGGGCTCGGGAACGGGTTTCACGCGGCGTTGTCATCGTCCGTCAATCCCCTCCCGAGGATCAAGAGCGTTGCCGCACCAGGAATCCGAGCGAAGCCGCCGCCACCACGGCGCCCGTCAGCAGCCACGCCTGCGTGGTCGCGCGCGCCAAGAGGCCCACGATCAGCGCCGCGGCGAGCCACGGCACGACGGCGCCACCGGGCATCAGGAACGGAGTGCCCTCACCCGCGAAGTTGAGGCGCCGCAGGCGCCATGCACCGAGGCAACACGCCAGATAGACGAGGAGCACGGCCACGTTCGCGATGAGCGCAAGCTTCACGTACGTGCCGGTCAGGGCGATGACGCACACGATCACGCCCTGGACGGCGATCGCCACGTGCGGCGTGCGGTACGTTCGATGGACCGCGGCCAGGGGTCGCGGCAGGTGACCATCGGACGCGAGCGCAAACAGCGTTCGGGGCGTGGACAGCATCATCGCCGTCATGAAGCCAAACGTCGACACGATCATACCGACCAGGATGAGCCGGGCCCCTGTCGTGCCCGCGAACTCGGCCGCCGCGACAGCGAGCGGCGCCTTCGCCGTCTCGGGCGCGGCGAGTATGGCGCCGAGGACGCCCTGCGCGACCAACTGCACCGACACGTACAGGAATCCGACGCCGAGCAGCGCCAGCGCGATCGCCCGCGGGACTGTGCGCGACGGGTTGGTCACCTCCCCGCTCACCTGGAGTGCCGACTCCATCCCAAAGAAGGCGAACATCAGCAGCAAGCCGGCTTCGGCGATCTTGCCGACGGGCGGCAGAGCGGCAATGGTCAGATTCGCGGGGTCCACATGCGCCAGGCCGAGCACTACGAACGCGAGCAGCGGGAGCAGCTTCGCCAGCGTCGAAATCCCGCTCAGACGGGATCCCCAGGCGGCTCCGCGCACATTCACCGTAGCCAGCCCAGCGAACGTGGCAACGAGCACGAGGGCGCGCGGCGCCGTTCCGCTCAGCGCTGGGACCAGGGTGGCCAGCGCGTCAGCCAGCACGGTGGCGACGGCCGCCATGGCGAGCGTGACGCCCAGCCACAGCAATACGCCGCAGAGATAGCCGACATACGGGCCGAACGCGGCTTGCACGAACGCGTACGGACCGCCGCTCTGCGCGACTCGGCTTCCCGCTTCCGCGATGCACAGGGCGACCAGCGCCGTGGCGACGATACAGATCCCGTAGGCCAGTGGCGCCGCGGCGCCGAGGGACCCAGCCACATGTGCGGGGAGCACAAAGATCGCGGCACCGATGGTGATGTTGAAAATGGCGGCCGCGAGGCCGCGCACGCCGATGACGCGGCGGAGGGTGGGTTCGCGGGTCGGAGCAACCAGTGAGGTCATGTACCAACCTACAGCTTATTCGAGGCCGCGGACCATTCATGCCCCTCTATTCTTTCCTTTCTCGAAAGCAGCGAGCGCGTCAGCGC
>JBOHSP010000053.1:0-3456 GCA_050733275.1 Gemmatimonadales bacterium | reverse complement strand
CGCCTCCATTCGGTCGCCGGGCGGCCGGACGGTCTAAGGCGGTGGCGGGGTGGTAGATACCGGCCCCGTGGGCAGTTAGATTAGGCGGCGCGCGCGGGAATAGCTCAGTTGGTAGAGCACAACCTTGCCAAGGTTGGGGTCGCGGGTTCGAGTCCCGTTTCCCGCTTGGCCACAGATCACGGCCGCAGATCACGCAGATGGATCGGATCTCCGCAGATCAGCACGGCAGCGGAGCAATCTGCGTAAATCGGGACAGATCTGTGAGATCTGTGGCACACGGCGCGGGGTGGAGCAGTCTGGTAGCTCGCCGGGCTCATAACCCGGAGGTCGTGGGTTCAAATCCCACCCCCGCTACTGCAATTGCGGATTGTGGATTGTGGATTGCGGATTGACGCCGGTCAGTTCAATCCGCAATCGCAAATCCGCAATCCGCAATTTGTTCGCGGGCGGTTAGCTCAGTTGGTTAGAGCGCCACGTTGACATCGTGGAGGTCACTAGTTCGAGTCTAGTACCGCCCACTGCTGGAATTGCGGATTTCGGATTGCGGATTGCGGATTGATGTCACTCACGCGTCGGTGCTTACTCAAGCACCCAATCCGCAATCCGCAATCGCCAATCCGCAATGATCGGCGCCCATAGCTCAACTGGATAGAGCGCTTGACTACGGATCAAGAGGCTGGGGGTTCGAGTCCTCCTGGGCGCATCGCCGCAGATCACGCAGATCTGCGACGGATTTACGCAGATTGCTCCGCTGACTGCCGATCCGCGGAGATCCGTTATCAATCTGGGTGATCTGCGGCGGTGATCAGCGGCATCGGGGCGTAGCGCAGTCCGGTTAGCGCGCCTGGTTCGGGACCAGGAGGTCGGAGGTTCAAATCCTCTCGCCCCGACTTTGAAATCAAGTTCGCGCCAGTAGCTCAGTTGGATAGAGCGTCGGCCTCCGGAGCCGAAGGTCCCGCGTTCGAATCGCGGCTGGCGCATGCTACAAACCGGGGCGGCCGTCGTCGCGTCAGCGGCCGAGGCCGGCCGCCGTCCCCGCCGCCTCCTGTGGCACAAATCCTGCCCCTCCCCGTCGCACGCCCCAGGTCTTCGAATTCCGCCGCAGAGTACCCCTCCCGGACAGAAGCTCGACGCCGTGGGTGCCGACGACCGATCATCGCAGGAGAACACAGGTATGCCCAGGCTCCCGGTCCTCGCCGCCGCGTTGCTGCTCGGTTGCGCGAACGCCGCCACGCCCTACGGGGCCCCACCCACCGCCGGCCTCACGCGCACCGTCACCGGCATCTCGATGCGTGTCGGCGGCGATCTTCCGTCGCGCTATCGCCGCACCGGCGACGGGCCCGGCGCCAAATTCGTGCTCTGGAGCTACGAGCGCATCTGCGTGGTGGATGCGAGCACGTGGGTGCAAACCCGCGTCGGCGACAGCGTGAGCTGCGACTGGCGCGCGCCGCGGTAGGGACGGGCGTTCACAACACCAGCGCCACACCCACCCGCGCCAGCGACTGCTGGATCGGCACGTCGACCTCGCCAGAGCCGTAGTGCGTCGTGCGGGCGATGCGCTGGAAATCGTAATCCGCGGTCAACCGCAGGCGCCCGCGCAGCGCGTCCACGGTGAACCCCAGGCCCAGCTCGATCGCGCCGATCGGCGATGCCGTGCCGCCGCCCGAGAACTTGGGGGCGAACAGCAGTCCCGCGCGCCCGCGCATCCGCACGCCCGGCCCCAGCAGGTAGTCGATCCGCCCCCCGGCGGTCACGGCGCCGACCGACTGCGCTTCGAACTCGGGATCCATCTCGCGGCTCACGATGCCGATTTCGACGCTGGCGGGGCCCCCTACGTAGTAGCGCACGCGCGCGTCAAACTCCGTGGCCTTGAACGACGCCAGCGTGCCCGTCGGGTCGTCCACCGGATCGTAATCGATGAACGTGCCGCTGACGTCGAGCGACAGATCCTTCCACGTCAGCGAGGCGGCGGCCCCGACGCCGGCGCCGCGGAAATGCAGGTTGGCGGACACCTCCCGGTAATCGCCGAACACCACCTGGGGACCCACGACGACGTGCTGGGCGGCGAGCCCCCCCGCCGCGGGCACGGCCAACGCCGCGGCAGCTGCGAGTGCCAGGGGGCGGCGGCGGGCGCGCGCGCTCATGGGGGGGTCCCCGCCCCCGCGCGCACCGGTACCACCCGGACCTCGAGCTGCTGGCGGCGCCGGATGTTTTCCTGCGCGATTTCGGCGTTGCGACCCGCCAGTTGCTCGCGCAGCAGCCGGTTGTACAGGATGTTGCCGCGCGCGGGCCGGGGCGCCGGCTTGCGCAAGGTGACGATGAACCCGGCGACCATCAGGCCGCCGCCAATCACGCCCGCCTCGCGCATCGAGACCGAGCCCAGCTCGCCGTGGCTCAGGGCCGACGTGCCCGCCAACGCGATCCCGGTGTACACGAGCGCGAGACCCATCGGCCGCCAGCTCTTGGGCGGCACCTCGGTCTCCGGGAGATACTCGTAGCCCGGCAGACTCGTGAGGTGCGGCAGCGTGTCCACGGCGCCGTGCGTGATGCGGATCGCGCGGGACGCCGAGAAGGTGTTCTGTCCGACGTGCGCCTCGACGATGACGTTGTACGTCCCCGCCGGAAGCGGATCACCGTTGGGTTGGCGCGCGGGCCAGCGGATATTGACCTGCCCGTTGGCCACGGTGGAGTCGATGCGCAGGCTCCGTCCGGCCAACGCCCCACCGGTGACGCGCGTGAGGACCCGGGACGGCTGCGTCACCGTGTACTGCACGCCGACCGCGCCTTGACCGGCCACGAACACCGTGCTGTCGACGCGCAGCCCCCGCACGACCAGCACCTGCGTGAGCGCGACCTGAAACGCGCTCAACGCCTTCGACGAGGTCCGGTTGGGATCGAGCTCCTTCTCCGGCTCGATCAGGATCACCGACTTGAAGGCGTCGACCGCCTCCAGGATCGAATCCATCGCGGCGTAGGTGAACCCGAGGATCTCGTAGGCGCGCCCGCGCTCGTACCCCGTGAGCCGCTCGCGCAGCGACGCCCGGGCGGAGGCCAGGGCCTGGCGGTACTCGAGGTTCTCGAACGCCTGCTGCGCGCGGCGCAGCGTGGCGTTCCGGATGGTCTGCGCGCGCAGCGGGAGGGCGGAGACCAGCAGCAGGGCGGACAACAGAACGGCGTGGCGACGCATCACTCGGAACCACCCCCCTCCGGATCGAGGACATAGCGCTTGCGCACGGTGCCGTCGGGCGACACGTCGACGGTTTCGGTCTTGGTCCGGAATCCCGGACGTTCCACGCGGATCGTATGGCGCCCCACGGAGACGCCGTACTCGACGACCGGCGTCGGCCCCACCTCCCGGCCGTCGATAAACACGGTGCCGGGCGGTTCCGAATTCACGGTGATGAACCCCCGCGCCGCGGCCGGCGGGGGCGGAGGCGGCGGCGGTGTCACCTGGCG
>JBOHSP010000052.1:0-5544 GCA_050733275.1 Gemmatimonadales bacterium | reverse complement strand
GGCCAAGGCGGCCCGGCTGGCCGCCGCCCTCGAGCTGGGGCGGCGGGTGGGGCTGGAGCGCGAGCCCCCGCCGGAGCGGGTCCGGGGACCCGCCGACGTGCAGCGCTACTACGCCCCGCGGCTGCGGGACCTGGCGGTGGAGGAGTTCCACGTGCTCGCCCTGGGCAGCCAGAGTCAGATCCTGGCCGACCTGTTGATCACGCGGGGCATCCTGAACAGTTCGCTGGTGCATCCGCGCGAGGTGTTCCGGGCAGCGATCGCCGAGGCGGCGGCGGGCATCATCGTCGTGCACAACCATCCGAGCGGCGATCCGACGCCCTCGGCGGACGACCGGGCGGTGACGCGGCAGCTCGTGGATGCGGGACGTCTGTTGGACGTTCCGGTGTACGATCACGTGGTCGTGGGAGGCGAGCGGTACGTGAGTTTCGCGGAAGCGGGATTGTTGTGACGAGCACGGTGCCGATGCTGGCGCCGGAGCTGGCGGAGGCCGTGGCGGCCCAGCGGGACCGCCTGGACCTCGACGTGTTGACGCGCGCGTACCGGATCAGCGCGCAGGCGCATCAGGGGCAGAAGCGTCTGTCGGGCGACGACTTCCTGTCGCACAGCGTCGCGGTGGCTACCATTCTCGCCGAGCAGCAGATGGACACGACCACGATCGCGGCGGCGCTGCTGCACGACGTGGTCGAGGATTCCGACGTCACGATCGACGTGCTGCGGCGGGACTTCGGCAGCGAGGTCGCCGACCTGGTGGACGGCCTCACCAAAATCTCGACGCTGACGTTCCGCTCGACCGCCGAGGAGCAGGCGGAGAACTATCGCAAGCTGCTCATGTCAGTGGCGCGGGACGCGCGGGTGATCATCATCAAGCTCGCCGACCGGCTGCACAACATGCGCACGCTCGACCCGCTGCCTCTGGAGAAGCGGCGCCGCATCGCCCAGGAGACGCGGGAGCTGTACGCGCCCCTGGCGCACCGCTTCGGGATGGCGGGGATGAAGGCGGAGCTCGAGGACCTCGCCTTCCAGCACCTCGAGCCGGAGGAGTACAAGAAGCTGGCGCGCCAGGTGAAGGCGCGCCGCGTCGAGCGCGAGCGTACGATCGAGCGGCTGCGGGTGCCGCTGGCGGAGGAGCTGCAGCGGGCCGGCATCAGCGGCTGGGAGATCACCGGGCGGCCGAAGAATCTCTGGTCGATCTACAAGAAGATGAAGAAGCGCGCCAAGCCGTTCGAGGAGATCTACGATCTGCTCGCGGTGCGGGTGCTGGTGCACTCGATCACCGACTGCTACCACGTCCTCGGCATCATCCACCACACCTGGACGCCGCTGCAGGAGCGCATCAAGGACTATATCGCCAGCCCCAAGTCCAACGGGTACCAGTCGCTGCACACGACGGTCTTCGGGCCGAGCGGCCAGCTCTACGAGATTCAGATCCGCACGCGCGACATGCACCGCACCGCCGAGTACGGTATCGCGGCGCACTGGCTGTACAAGGAGAGCGGCAAGACGGCCGACGAGCTGGACCACCATCTCTCCTGGTTCCGCCAGCTCATCGAGCTGCAGCAGGAGGCCCACAGCCCCGAGGAGTTCCTCGAGTTCCTGAAGATCGATCTGTACCAGGACGAGATCTTCGTGTTCACGCCGCGCGGCGACGTGAAGCGGCTGCCCAAGGGCGCGACGCCGCTGGACTTCGCGTTCACGGTCCACACCGAGGTGGGGCAGCGCTGCCACGGCGCCCGCGTCAACGGCCGGATCGCGCCGCTGCACCGGCCGCTGAAGAACGGCGACACGGTCGAGGTCCTCACGAGCCCGCAGGCGAAGCCGTCGCGCGACTGGCTGGCGCACGTGAAGACGGCGCGGGCGCGCCAGAAGATCCGCCAGTGGGTCAAGCAGGAGGAGCACGAGCGCAGCGTCACGCTGGGTCGCGAGATCCTGGCCCGCGAGGTGCGGCGCCGCCGGCTGGACGCCCCCAGCGACGCGCAGCTCGCCCAGGCGGCGGTGACGCTGTCGGTCGGTGTGGCCGAGCAGCTCCAGGCCGCGATCGGCCGCGGCGACGTGCCGATCGGCCAGGTGATGAAGGCGCTGTATCCCGGTCTGCCGTCGCAGGAGCTGCACGCGCCGCCCTCGCCGCCGGCGTCCGCGCTGGGGCGGGTCATGGAGCGGCTGCGGCTCGGCCGGGGGATCAAGATCCACGGGGTGGAGGGGCTGATGGTGCGCTACGCCCAGTGCTGCCAGCCGGTGCCCGGCGACCCGGTGGTGGGCTACGTGACGCAGGGGCGAGGGATCTCGATCCACCGCTACGACTGCCCCAACCTGCTGACGCTCTCCGGCGAATCGGAGCGGCGCGTCGAGATCGACTGGCGGGAGGTCGAGGGGGAGGTGTTCGTGGTCCGGCTGGGGATCCGCGGCGACGATCGCCGGGGTCTGTACGCCGACATCTGCGAGGCGATCAGCGGCACGGGCACGAACATCCGCAGCGCCGGGCTCGAGTCGCGCGACGGCGCCGTGTTCGGCTCGCTGCTGGTCGAGGTCGAGAACCACACCCACCTCGACAAGGTGCTGCGCGCGGTCCGCAAGGTGAAAGGCGTGACCGACGTCGCGCGGCGCGACGCCAGCGGCCCGGCCGAAGTCGTCCTCGGTTAGCTTTCCCGCTATGCCGTTTCAGCTCGTGTCCGCCCAGCCGCCGGCGGGCGATCAGCCGCGCGCCATCGCGGAGCTGACCGCCGGCGTGCGCCGCGGCGACCGCTACCAGACGCTGCTCGGCGTCACGGGGTCGGGCAAGACGATGACCATGGCGCACGTCATCGCGGCCCACGGCCGCCCCACGCTCGTGCTGTCCCACAACAAGACGCTGGCCGCGCAGCTCTACGGCGAGCTGAAGGCGTTCTTCCCGGCGAGCGCGGTCGAGTTCTTCATCTCCTACTACGACTACTACCAGCCCGAGGCGTACGTGCCGGCGACGGACACGTACATCGCCAAGGATTCGTCCATCAACGACGACATCGAGCGCCTGCGGCTGCGCGCGACGTCCAGCCTGATGGAGCGCGAGGACGTGGTGATCGTGGCGAGTGTGTCCGCGATCTACGGGCTCGGCGATCCCGAGCTGTACCGCGAGCTGCTGGTCACGGCGCGCGCCGGCGAGACGCGCGGCCGCGACGCGCTGCTCGCGGATCTCGTCGCCGTGCAGTACCAGCGCAACGACGTGGGCTTCGAGCGCGGCACCTTCCGGGTGCGGGGCGATACGGTCGAGGTCTTCCCCGCCTACGACGAGCAGGCGGTCCGCATCGAGCTGTGGGGCGACGCGATCGAGCGCATCTCGAAGATCGACCCGCTCACCGGCGACATGATCACCCAGCTCGAGCGCTGCGCCATCTACCCGGCGACGCATTTCGTGACGCAGCGGGCCACGATCGAGCGGGCGGTGACCGCGATCCGCGCCGAGCTGCGCGAGCGGCTCGCCGAGCTGCGGGCGCAGAACAAGCTGCTCGAGGCGCAGCGCCTCGAGTCGCGCAGCAACTTCGACATCGACATGCTGCTCGAGGTGGGCCGCTGCGCCGGCATCGAGAACTACTCGCGGCACTTCAGCGGGCGGCAGCCGGGCGAGCGCCCCGCCTGCCTGCTCGATTACTTCCCCGACGACTATCTCTGCATCATCGACGAGTCGCACCAGACGCTGCCGCAGCTCTCCGCGATGTACGAAGGCGACCGCTCGCGCAAACAGACGCTCGTGGACTACGGCTTCCGGCTGCCGTCGGCCCTCGACAACCGGCCGCTGCGCTACGACGAGTTCATGCACCTGGTGCCCCGCCTGCTCTTCGTTTCCGCGACTCCCGGGGAGGAGGAGCTGCGCCTCTCGGGCGGCGTCATCGTGGAGCAGATCATCCGGCCCACCGGCCTCGTCGATCCGGAGGTCGAGGTGCGGCCCGTGGCGGGGCAGGTGGACGATCTGCTGCACGAGATCCGCCAGCGCGAGAAGAAGAACGAGCGGGTGCTCGTCACGACCCTCACCAAGCGCATGGCCGAGGACCTCACCGACTACCTGCAGCAGCACGGCGTCCGCGTGCGCTACCTCCACTCCGAGATCGATGCGATCGAGCGCATGGAGATCATCCGGGGTCTGCGGCTCGGCGAGTTCGACGTGCTGGTCGGCATCAACCTGCTGCGGGAGGGCCTCGATCTCCCCGAGGTGTCGCTGGTGGCCGTGCTCGACGCCGATCAGGAGGGATTCTTGCGGTCCGACCGGTCGCTGATCCAGACAGTGGGCCGCGCGGCCCGGCATCTCCAGGGCCGCGCCATTCTGTACGCCGACCGGGTCACCGGCTCCATGGAACGCGCGCTGGGCGAAATGAACCGGCGCCGCGACACCCAGCTCGCCCACAACGCCGAGCACGGCATCACCCCGCGCTCCATCGTGAAGTCGGTCGGCGACATCCGCTTCGTCACCCGGGTGGCCGACGCCCGCACGGCGCGCCCCGCCGCGAGCGCCGTGCGCCGCCCCGCCGACGCGCGGGAGCGCGACGCGCTGATCCGCCTGCTGGAGCAGCAGATGCAGGCCGCCGCCGAGGCGCTGGACTTCGAGCTTGCCGCCGTGCTGCGCGATCAGCTCCTCGAGCTGAAAGCCGATGCGCCTCTCCGCGGACGCCCTCAACCGGTTCGGTGAGGAGCTGGGACGCCGCCTCCAGGCCCCCGCGGTGATCGGGTTTTCGGGCGAGCTGGGGACCGGCAAGACCACCCTGGTGCAGGCGATCTGCCGCGGCCTCGGCGCCCGCGCCCGCGCCACCAGCCCGACCTACGCCCTGGTGCATCAGTACGAGACCACCGCCCGTCCCGGGCCTGCCGTCTTTCACGTGGACTGCTACCGCCTGCGGCAGCCGGCGGAGGCTCGCGACCTCGGGTTCGACGACATGGTCCGCGATCGGGCGATCATCCTGATCGAGTGGCCCGAGCGCGCGGGCGCCTGGGCGCCGCGGCTCGACCGGCACTTTCGGCTGAGTTACGGTCCGGAGCCGGACGTCCGGGAGTTGGAGGAGATCCGGTGAGGATTCGGGTGACGCTTCGCGATTGCGGATTGCGGATTGCGGATTGCGGATTCGACGCTCCCCTTTCCAATCCGCAATCCGCAATCGCCAATCCGCAATTGGTGTGCGGCTGATGGCCGAACTCTGGCTCGCCATCGACACTGCCACCGACGTCGCGAGTGTAGCGGTGGGAGACGCGAGGCGTGTCGCCGCGGCACGTTCGCTGCGCGGCGCGCGGCAGCAATCAGCGCAAATCATACCGCTGATCCGACAAGTGCTCGCGGAGGCGGAAATCGGTATCGGCGGGATCAGTGGCCTCGTGGTCGGCGACGGGCCGGGGAGCTTCACCGGCCTGCGCATCGGCTGGGCGGCCGCGAAGGGACTCGCCCACGAGCGCGCGCTGCCGCTGCGCGCGGTCCCCTCGTTGCTCGGCGCGGCGCACGCGGCCGCCGGGGGCCAAATCGGCCCCGTCGCCGCGTGCTACGACGCCCTGCGCGGCCAGGTGTTCGGGGCGGTCTACGCCTTTCCGCCG
>JBOHSP010000051.1:0-7826 GCA_050733275.1 Gemmatimonadales bacterium | reverse complement strand
GCGTCCCCCTCGTGCCCCCAGGCCTCCCCGGCCCCCCCCGCGGGAACGACTGCGATGACGAAGACGACGTCCGCGCGGCGGCGATCAACGCGCTGCTGCAGATGGACGCCGACCGGGCCGTGCCGATTCTCAAGTCCGTGCTCGCCCGGCGCGACAGCGGCTCGACCTGTCTGCGCCGCAAGGCCGTGTTCCTCGTGTCGCAGAAGCGCAGCCCCGAGACGTCCGCGATTCTGCTCGCTGCGGTCCGCTCCGATCCCGATCAGGAAGTGCGCGAGCAGGCCGTGTTCTGGCTGTCGCAGGTGCCGGGGGAGGAGGCGGTGACGGCCCTCGACTCGGTGCTGCGCGCCTCGGACGATCCCGAGATTCAGGAGAAGGCCATCTTCGCCCTCTCCCAGCACGGCAGCGAGCGCGCCGGCGCCAGCCTGCGCGCCTACGTCGAGCGCCGCGACGCGCCCGCCGAGCTGCGCGAGCACGCCATCTTCTGGCTGGGCCAGCATCGCAGTCCGGAAAACCAGACGTTCCTGCGCGATCTGTTCCCCCGGCTCGAAACCGTCGAGCTGAAGGAGAAGGTCTTGTTCTCGGTGTCGCAGAGCAACAGCGCGGAGAGCTATCGCTGGCTGATGGACATCGCGCTCAACGAGTCCGAGGACATCGAAATCCGCAAGAAGGCGCTGTTCTGGGCGAGCCAGGGCCGCAGCGTGGACATCGCGGACCTGGTGCGGCTCTACGACCGCACCCAGGACCCCGAGATGCGCGAGCAGCTCGTGTTCGTGTACTCGCAGCGCCGCGAGGGACCGGCGCTCGACAAGCTGTTCGCCATCGCGAGGAGCGACCCCAACCCCGAGCTGCGCAAGAAGGCGATCTTCTGGATCGGCCAGTCGCGCGATCCCCGGGCGGCGCAGTTCCTGCAGGAGCTGATCAACCAATGAACCTCACACTGCGGGCGCGGTGCGCGGTGAGCGGGGCGCTGGTCTTGGTGGCCGGGACCGCGGCCGCCCAGTCGCTCGAGCGGCGCATCGCCGACGCGCCGGACGGCCGCGTGCGGTTCAGCTACGCCGCGCGCGAGGGCGTGTACGGGAACGGGCGCAGCGTGATCTCGTGGAATTGCCGGGACGGCGACTGCCGCAGCCGGCACACCGATGGCTACGACTCGGACATCGAGTGGGGCGAGCCGTGCGACTCGGGGCCGGTCCGCATCGCCCTCACCAAGAGCGGCGGCGCCATCACGGACCTGCGCGTCTACGTCGGGGGACAGTGGCGCCCGACGCCCGCCAGCACGGACCTCGGCACCGTGAGCGCCCGCGAGGCCACCGCGTACCTCCTCGCCCTTGCCCGGCAGGGGCGGGGGCGCGCGGCCGAGCGGGCGATCTTCCCGGCGACCCTCGCGCCGCCCGAGAGCGTGACCGTCTGGCCGGAGCTGCTGCGCATCGCCCGCGACGACCGGATCTCCCGCAGGGTGCGTCGCTCGGCGGTCTTCTGGATCGGGCAGGCCGCGGGCGAGGCGGCCACGCGGGGCCTCGCGGAGCTCGTGGATGACGACGGCGCCGACCGCGAGGTGCGCGAGCACGCGGTGTTCGCGCTGTCACAGCGTCCCCGGGACGAGGGTGTCCCCGTGCTGATCCGCATCGCCCTCGAGCACCGCGACCCCGAGCTGCGCCGCAAGGCGATCTTCTGGCTGGGCCAGTCGGAGGACCCGCGGGCGCTGGCGCTGTTCGAGGAACTGCTGACCAGACCTTGACGGCGCGCCGTCTTTCCGCCCCTGCAACCTTCGGGGTACTGTTGACATCCGTGCAGGGGTAGACCGTCACCGCGGAGGCGTCCATGCTGCCGCTGGTCATCGCGTTGCTCCAGGGGGTCCCACCCGCCGCCGCTCCCGCCGCCGATCCGCTGCGTCACGCGAACGGGGCGCGGCCGCCCAGCATGACGGCGGTGCGCACGAATCTCCCGCCGGTCCTCGACGGCCGGCTCGACGAGCCAGCCTGGGCGGCAGCCCAGCCCGTCACCGAGCTGGTGCAGTTGGACCCCGAAGAGGGCCAGCCGGTGTCGCAGGCAACCGAGATCCGCATCATCTACGACGATGCGGCGCTCTATATCGGCGCGCGGCTCTGGGACAGCGAGGCCGGGCGCATCGTGGCGCGGCTGGGCCGGCGCGACGCGTTCACCGCCAGCGACGATTTCCGCGTGCTCATCGATAGCTACCACGACCACAACACCGCATTCCGCTTCGACGTCAACGCCGCGGGCGCGCGCAGCGATCAGATTTTCGGCGACGACGGCAGCTTCTCCGACGATTCGTGGGACCCGGTGTGGGAGTCCGCGACCGCGCGCGACGCGCGCGGCTGGTCGCTGGAGATGCGCATTCCTTTTTCGCAGCTGCGGTTTTCCGGCGCCCCCGAGCAGGTGTGGGGCATCCGCTTCGTGCGGGTGGTTCAGCGGCGCAACGAATTCGCGATGTGGCCCTTCGTCGGCAAGACTGAGAGCGGCTTCGCGTCGCGGTTCGGACACCTGCTCGGCATCTCCGGCGTCCCTGCGCCGCGGCGGCTCGAGATCCTGCCCTACGCCTCGACGCACGGCACCTCGCCGGGGGGCGCGGTGCACGGCAGCCCGTTCACCGGCGGTACGGGGTACGAGCTCGGCGCCGGGGTGGATCTGAAGTACGGCCTCACCTCGAACCTGACGCTCGACGCGACCGTGAATCCCGACTTCGGCCAGGTCGAGTCGGACCCGGCGTTCGTGAACCTCACGGCGTTCGAGCAGCGCTTCGACGAGCGGCGGCCGTTCTTCGTCGAGGGCGCCAACATCTTCAATTTCGGCGGCGGCAGCAACTTCATCGGGTTCGGCGGCACGCCGCGCGTGTTCTACTCGCGCCGCATCGGGCGGCCGCCCGGCGGCGGCTACACGACCGGGGCCACGCCCGGAAGGTTCGTCAGTCTCCCCACGAGCACCACGCTGCTCGGCGCGGCCAAGCTGTCGGGACGCACCGGTGGCGGCTGGTCGATCGGCGTGCTCGACGCGATGACGGCGGTGGAGCGCGCCTGGTTCGAGGACACGCTGGGCGTGCAGTCGCTCGAGGTCGCCGAGCCGTTCACCAACTACTTCGTGGGCCGCGCCAAGCGCGACTTCCGCAAGGGGCAGAGCGGCATCGGCCTGCTCGCCACCGCCGTCCACCGCGACCTCGCGCCCGGGGCGGTGAGCCGCTTGCGCTCGGCGGCGTACGTCGTCGGAACGGATGTCTTTCACCGCTGGGGTGCCGGGACCTATTCGTTCGTCGCGTCGCTGAGCCTGGCGCACGTGCGTGGCGACACCCTGGCGATCCAGAGCGCGCAGCGCGCCTCGTCCCGCTACTACGACCGGCCGGACGCCGGCCACGTCGCGTACGACCCGCGGCGCACGTCGCTCACCGGGGTGAGCGCCGACGTGGCTCTCGACAAGCCCGGCGGCAGCACCAACTGGGCGATCGCCGCCAGCCTGACCACGCCGGGGTATGAGGTGAACGACCTCGGGTTCCAGACGCGCGTCGACCGCATCTCCGTCGCGGGATTTCTCGGCCATCGCTGGACCAAGCCGGGCAAGGTGTTCCGTTCCGCCTCGGTCAGCACGTTCCTCGGGCCGAGCTGGAATTTCGACGGCGACGTCATCCAAAACGTCGTGCAGGTCGGGGCGTTCGGGCAGTTCCTGAATTTCTGGGGCGTGAACGCCTTCGGCGGCATCGGGCTCCCGTCGTACGAAGACCGCCTGACGCGCGGGGGACCGGTGGCCCGCGATCCCCAGTCGCACAGCTTCGGTTTCGGCGTGTTCTCCGATGACCGCAAGGCGGTGTCCGGCAGCGTGTTCTTCAACTACAGTGGCAACGAGGCGGGCGGCTGGTTCGCCGGCGTGTTCCCGTTCGTGTCCTACCGGCCGTCGAGCGCCGTCTCCGTCACGCTGTCACCCTCCTACTCCGCGGGGCGCGACCGGGCGCAGTACATCGGGACCGCCCCGGACGCGACGGCCGCCGCGACGTACGGCGCCCGCTACGTCTTCGCCGACCTGCGCCACCGCGGTCTCGACGTGACGCTGCGGCTCGACGTGACGCTGTCGCCGGCCCTCAGCGCCCAGCTGTACGCCCAGCCGTTCAGCTTCAGCGGCGCATTCAGCGAGTTCAAGGAGCTGGCGGCGCCGCGCAGCTACCGATTCAACGTGTACGGACGTGACAACGGCTCGACGATCGCCGTGAGCGGGACAGACGGCGCCGGCCGCCCCACCGAGTACCAGGTTGATCCCAGCGGCGCCGGCGGCGACGCGCCGTTCACGATCGTCAATCCCGATTTCCGCACGCGCTCGCTGCAGAGCAACTTCGTCGTCCGCTGGGAGTACCGGCCGGGCTCGACGATCTTCTTCGTCTGGACGCACAACCGGCGGCGGTTCGTGCCGTTCGATCCCGAATTCGACGCGGGTCGCGACATGGGGGGCGAGCTGCTGCTCGACCGGCCCACCAACGTCCTGCTCGTCAAGGTGAATTACTGGCTGTCGCTGTAGCGCCGTCTTCTATATTCCCCGCATGCCCTTCTGGACAGCGCGCCGCGCCGTCACGGCCGCGGCGCTGGCGCTGGTGTTGCTGTTCGTCACGTGGGCGGCCGTGGTCGTGCTGGTCGCCGTCCATGCCGCCCGCGACCAGGCGCAGCCCGCCGACGCCATCATCGTCCTCGGCGCGGCCCAGTACAACGGCCGGCCCTCGCCCGTGTTCCGCGCCCGCCTCGATCACGCCGCCGCCCTGTATCAGCGCGGCCTCGCGGGCGTCATTCTCGTGACCGGCGGCGTGGGCAGCGGCGACACCCTCAACGAAGCCAACGTCGGCCGCGACTACCTGATGCGCCGCGGCCTCCCGCCCGAGGCGTTGGTCGCGCTGGAGGCGGGCGACGACACGCGCGCGGCCCTCAACCAGGTGAAGACCTGGTTCGGGGCACGCACGAGCCGCCGCGTGCTGCTGGTGAGCGACGGTTTTCATATGCTGCGCCTGCGCATCCTCGCCACACGCGAGGGACTCGTGCCGTTCACGTCCCCCGCCACCGGCTCACCGATCAACCGCAGCACCCGCCGCAACTTGAGTTTCCTCCTCGCCGAAGGGTACAAGGTCCCGATCACCTGGATATTCCAGCACTAGGAGGCGCCATGCAGGTCGCCACGCGCCGGATCCACACCGGCAAGGTCGTGAATCTCGACGTGGATACGGTGCGCTTCCCGGACGGCTCCGCCGGCGAGCTGGAGATCGTGCGCCACCCCGGCGCCGCCGCCGTCATCCCGTTCGCCTCCGACCCTCTGGGGGCCGACCCCGCCGTGCTCCTGATCCATCAGTACCGCTACGCCACTGGCGGACCCCTTTACGAGATCCCCGCCGGCCGCTTGAGCCCCGGAGAAGAACCGGCCGATTGCGCCCGCCGCGAGCTGCGCGAGG
The DNA here is from genome assembly GCA_050733275.1 of Gemmatimonadales bacterium. Lineage (GTDB taxonomy): Bacteria > Gemmatimonadota > Gemmatimonadetes > Gemmatimonadales > GWC2-71-9 > 20CM-2-65-7. Next base: position 2,392 of record JBOHSP010000051.1, on the reverse strand, counting down.
AGGCCGGCGTCAGCGCGGGCCGGTTGGAGCGCCTGACCACGATCTGGACCACTCCCGGCTTCGCCGATGAGCGCATCCACCTTTTTTGGGCGGCCGACCTGCGTACCGGGCCTCACGCCCGCGAGCCGGACGAGTTCATCGAGGTCCTGGTCAAGCCGTTATCGGAGGTCCTGACCCTGGTCCGGACCGGGGCGATCAGCGACGCAAAGACCGTGGTGGGAATCCTTTATGTGGCGGGGTTCGTCCTCCGGGCTTAACTCCTCATCCTTAAGGATGTAGACCAAACGTGGAATTGCGCTGTCCTAGAGGCGGGACAATATTCCCGAGTCGCGACGCTGGTCACTTCGTAAAGCATTGATTCATAATTACTTGCGAATGGCACCGGGGAGGCACGGTTCGTGCTTTCGTCCGCTTCGGGGCCGAAGTCATTGGTCGTCGCGGATGTTGACTGGAACCACGAGGTTCCCCATGCGGGCTGTATCGGCGAAGCGTGCCGTAATTCTTGAGTCGCCCCGCGCGTTGCAGCGTGAAGCGCTGCATGAGCTCGAGGACGGCCAGGTGGTCATGCGCCACCTCGGCGGCGATCCGCAGGCATTCGGGACACTCGTCGATCGCTATCAGACTCGCCTGCTGAACTTCGTCAACCGCACCATCGGGGACCGCGAGCGCGCCGAGGACCTGGTCCAGGAAGTCTTCATCCGGGTATTCCGGCATCTGCATCGCTTCGATCAGACCAAGAAGTTCTCGACCTGGATCTACACGATCGCGTCGAACCTGGCGAAGAACGAGTTGCGGAACCGCAGCCGCAACCCCCTGGTGCTGTTTCAGACTATCAAGAAGAACTGGGAAGCGGATCACCGCCCGCTGCAATTCGAAGACACCAGCGCCCGGCCCGACGATCTGTACCGCAAGCGCTTCCTCAAGGACGCGGTCGAGCAGTGCGTGCACCGCCTACCCGAGCACCACCGCGAGGTCTTCGTGCTACGGGAGCTCGAGGGCAAGAGCTATCAGGAGATTGCCGAAATAACCGGGTGCAACTTGGGGACGGTGAAGAGCCGTTTGAACAGGGCCCGCAACAGCTTCGCCCAGCTCATCGGCCCCATACTCGTGTAGATATCCCGCCTCACTACCCCGGGCCGTGGAACCCCCCGCGGCCCGGACGGTACCATGGTGCCGTGCATTGCACCGAGTTCCTGGAGCGCCATAGCGAGTTCCGCGATGGGTTGATTACGGCCCGGCGCGAGGTGCGGCGTTTCCTCCAGCACCTGGCGCGGTGCGCCTCGTGTCGCCGTTATGACGCGACGGTGCGGCGCGGCGTGCAGGCCCTGCACGCCACCGCAGCCGACGCCGGGATCGCGCCGTCGCCCGGATTTCGAGACCGTCTCGAGGCGCGCCTGGCGTGGGAACGCGCCCACGGATCCACGCTTCCTGCCCGCGCCGGTGTCACGGCGGCCCTCCTGATCGTGCTCGCGATTGCGCTCCTCATATTCGACGTCGGCGCCCGTCCCGCGCCCGCCCGCCCCGCGGTGCTGCCCCCGGTCGCGTTCCCGATGCCGGTCGCGAATGCCGGGCTGCCGTTCGTCACGTTCCAGGATCCGCGCGCGGCCGTGCTGCAGGGCCCTCCGCCCGCGGACGCCAGGGAACTCGCCCAGCCGGCCGCCACACGCTGAGGATTTTCGGGCTTTCTCGGGACCCCGCCCGGCGGTAAGTTCTCGGCTGTATGGCGGCGCTGACCCTCGACGCGCTTCTCCGGGCCCTCAAGAAGCGCGCACCCGACCCTGTCTATTTTTTGTACGGTGATGAGGACGTCCTGAAGCAGGAAGCTGTTCAGGCCCTGATCGCGGCCGCCCTCGAACCGGGGGCGCGCGACTTCAATCTGGACAGCCGGTTCGGCGGCGACCTCGACGTCGCGTCCTTCCATGCGCTGGTCAACACGCTGCCGCTGCTCGCCGACCGGCGAGTGGTGCTCGTCCGGGCGATCGAACAGGTCGGCAAACGCAAGTCGAAATTGCGCGACGCGATGCTGGAGTACATCACGAACCCCAATCCCTCGACCGTGCTCGTGCTCGTGACCTCGGCCGGTGAGGAGCCGGATGCCGAGCTCGCGCGCGGCGGCACAGCCGTCGAGATCGGGCCCCTGGCGCCCGAGCGAGTGCCGCGCTGGATCGCGCACTACGCCCAGCGGCTGAAGCTGGAGATCGCGCCCGACGCGGTAGAGCACCTCCTCGAGGCGACCGGAACGGATCTCGGCACCCTGTCGCGCGAGCTGGACAAGCTCGCGGCGCTGTCGGCCGATGCCGGAACAGCGGTCACCGCGGAGCACGTCGCCGCGCTGGTCGGCGTGCGCCGCGGCGAGACGGTCGTCGACCTCGTGGCCGCGGCCCTCGAGCGC
>JBOHSP010000050.1:0-5558 GCA_050733275.1 Gemmatimonadales bacterium | reverse complement strand
GGCCTCCACCACGGTCAGCCGCTGCGCGGCCGCGATCGCCACCGCGAGCGGGACGGCGGCGAGCGCGAGCCGCGCGCCGCGGCGCAACGCGTCAGGCAATGGTGACGTCGTACCCGAGGCTGATGTCCGGGGCCAACGAGGCGATCACCGAACAGTACTTCTCGAGCGACAGGTCGATCGCGCGGCGGACCTTCGGCTCGTCGGCGCCCTGGCCGCGTACGGTGAACTGAAACGCGATCGCGGTGAAGCGGCGCGGCTCGGTCTCGCGGCGCGTGCCGCGCACGTGGACCTCCAACGCTTCCAGCGCCACCCGTTGCTTGCGCAGAATCAGGACAATGTCCGACGCGGTGCAGCTCGCGGCGGCCACGAGCAGCAGCTCCACGGGCGACGTCGCGACGCCGGCGTCGCCGTCGGTGAGCAGGGGCGGGCGCCCCGCTCCGCTGCCTTCGAACTGCAGGCCCGCTTTCCAGCGCACGCGGACCTCGGCGATGGGGGGGGCCACGCTCAGTTGCCCCGCCGCGTGGTCAGCCCGATGTACACGCGGTGGCGGCGCAGCGTGTCCATGCCGTGATACTCGATGAGCCAGTTGAAGGTGGAGCGGTAGTGCAGCTCGAAGCCGAAGACGACGTTGACCCACACGCCCGGGCAGCCGGGGTCGGCGCCGCAATCCTCGTGTCCGGCGAGGCCGACGCCCAGCCCGAGATAGGGAATGGCGGCCTCGTCGTCGTGCGTGAACCGCCACAGCGCCTCGAAATTCCCGACGTAGGTATTGGGGCCGTTGAACAGCCCGATCTCGCCTGACGGGCGGAGGCGCACCCGGCTCGTGAAGAGATCGCCGAGATCGAGCGTGGTGCCGAGCACGATCTGGCCGGCGCCGCGGAAATCGAGGCCGCCGCGGACCCCGAACCCGTAGAGGCCGATGCGCGTGCCGCCCCGCCCGGCGGGGGTTTTGGGCGGCACGAACTCCTGCCCGGCGAGGCGGGCCGCGCCGAGGCCGGCCGCGGCCAGCATGAGGACACTCAGGATCGTTGCCCTGCCCCCCGCCACGCCCATGCGTCCCCCCTCGTGCCGTGCTGTCCCGTTCAGCGCTGCGTCGTCACGCGGGCCGCGGCCCGCCCGTAGTCCCACAACGCATACACCGCAATCGCGGCCGTGGCCCAGGCCAGGGGCCGGACCAGCGGCGACTCGGCGATCGCGGCGACCAGCGTGAGGAGTTGGGCGAGCGTGACGGCCTTGCCGCCGGCGCGGGCCGGGAGCGCAACCGGCCGGCGCAGCGCCCACGTTCCGAGAAATCCCAGGACGGCCATCAGGTCGCGCAACAACACACCCACCAGCTCGTACCATTCCAGCAGTCCCTGCCGCGCGACGGTCAGAAACGCGACCGCCATGAAGGTCTTGTCCGCGACGGGGTCGAGCACGACGCCGGCGCGCGACCCCCCGAAGCGGCGCGCGAGCAGGCCGTCGAGCACGTCGCTCGCCGCCGCGACGGCGACGATCACCAGCCGCGCGCCCGGGTCCGGCACGAGGAGGAACAGGGCCGCGAGCGGAAGCCGAAGCGCCGTCACCACATCGGCTCCCGTTATCCACGGTTTCACTTGCCCGTCCCTCCCGCGCGTCGTACCTTGGGCACGGTGGATCTCAATCTGCTGAAACAGGCCGCCATCTTCCAAGATCTGGACGACGGCGAGCTCGCCCGTGTCGCCGAAGTCTGCCGCGAGCAGAAGTTTTCCGTCGGACAGCATGTCTTCAAGGAAGGCGAGCCGGGCAATCGCCTGTTCCTCATCTCGACCGGCGAGGTCCGGATCTCCCGCACGATTCCCGGCTCTGGGGAGGAGGCACTCGCCGTGCTCAAGCCGGGCGCGTGCTTCGGCGAAATGTCCATCTTCGACCGCTCGGAGCGCTCGACGGACGCGATCGCGAACACCTCGTGCGCGCTGATCACGATCTCCCGCTCCGACTTCGAGCTGCTCCTCGACTTCAACCGCGACATCGCGTACAAGATCCTGTGGTCGGTGGTGCGCCTGCTCTCCGCGCGGCTGCGCGTCACCAACGACAACCTGCGGTCGTTCCTCGCGATGTCGATGTTCTAGGCCCGCTCCCCCGCCGCGCTAAAGTAACGCCGGAGAGAACGTTCATGCATCTCCCGACGCCCTATGCAGCGCTGTTCATGCGGTTGGCCGTTGGCGGCGTGTTCCTGCTCCACGGCATCGACAAGCTGCGCGACGGCGTGGGCGGCACCGCCGCCTACCTGAGCAACCACGGCATTCCGTTCGCCGCGATGTTCGCCGTCGTCCTGATCACCATCGAGACCGTCGGCGCCGCGTCGGTGCTGCTCGGCATGCTCACGCGCGCGTGGGCGACGGCCATGGCGGTCGAGATGGCGGTGGCGATTCTGGTGGTCAGGCTCCCGGCAGGCCAGGGCTTCGAGCTGGAAGCCCTGCTGCTCGCGGGCGCGCTCACCCTGATGGCGCTCGGCGACGGGCCGCTGTCTCTTGCGGTGCGGTTCAAGCGCCCTCCCGGCTGACGGGGGCGAAAAGGCGCAAGAGAGGCGCGAAAAGGCGCACAAAGGCGCGGTCTGCTCCGGTGGCGACCGCGCCTCTGTGCGCCTCTCTGCGCCTCTCTGCGCCTTTTTTAATGCAGTATTCGCAAAATCCCCGCCCCCGCTCCGGCTCTCAAGAAGCTCTCCGGATCCGTGACGGGGATCGCCAGGCCCGTCTGATTGCGCCAGCGCTTGGCGCTGGCCTCCATGTACTCCTCGAGCGAGCCGCCGGCCCATTCCGCCGCATCGTCCTTCATCTGTCGGACGATTTCCTCCCACGTCCCCACATAGGTCGCGCCACTCGCCGTGCTCACGCGATGCATCTCGACGGCCCCCGGCCCCGTGCCGTCGCCGCCGCGGTTCTTCATGCCCTGCAGCTCGGTGAGCAGCGTCCCGAACAGCTCGAGCTGGCGCGGATCGCGGATCTGCCCGTCGGGTCCCATCGCCTCGATCTCGGCGAGCAGGAGATCGTCGGGGTTGGCCTCGCCGGCGAGGTCGGTGAGCCGGTCGTGCCACGGCACCAGCTCGGGATCGCCGTCGGGCAGCCGGTACACGCTCTTCTTCAGCTCGACCAGGCGCCAGACCGCGAGCGCGTCGTAGTGCTCCTCGGCGGCGGTGCGCTCCAGGTGGAACAGCGCCGCCTCGTACTCGCCGCGATCATAGAGCAGGTTGGAGAGATAGATGCGCGCCTCGGCGATGCCGGGATCGAGGTCGAGCGCGCGCCGCAGCCAGTGGAGGCTGCCGACTTCGTCGGCCAGGCGGTGGGCGGCGTAGCCGACGCACGCCGCCGCCTCGGCGGAATCGGGGTGCGCGGCCACCGCGCCCTCGAAGTAACGGCGCGCCTGGTCGAGCACTCCTTCGCGAAACAGGGCGCGCCCCATCTGCAACATCAGGTCGTGGTCGCTCTCGAACCCCAGCGCCATGACGCGCTCGAAGGAGGCGAGCGCCCCGGCCCGGTCGCCGAGCTTGAGCAGCACCTCCCCCAGTCCGGCGAGCGCGTCCTCGTGCTCGGGATCGAGGCCGAGCGCTTCCTCGAAGGCCCGTCGGGCCCAGGCATATTCCTCGCGCGCCACGCGCGCGTATCCCATGCCGACGTGCAGCTCGACGGCGTGCGGGTAGAGCCCCAGGCCTTCGCGCAGGGCCTCGATGGCGTCGTCGTATTGGGCCTCGTTGTAGAGCTGATGCGCGCGTTCGTCGTATTCGTCGGAGCTGAGAAACGAGTCCGACATCGAACGGGACCCCCGGGAAGGTTGTGCTATGATACGACACGCCGCGCGGTTACACAAGCGACCGCGCGCGGCTATGTTGTCGCGCCATGACGATCATCGCGGTCGCAGACGGCTCGGTCACGTCGCCTCCCGGCTTCACCGCCGCGGCGGCGCACGGCGGACTCAAGGCCGGCGGCGCGGCGGACGTCGCGCTCCTCGTCAGCGCAACGAGCTGCGCCACCGCCGGCGTGTTCACGCGCAACACGCTGCGCGCCGCGCCCGTCGTCTACGACGCCGATCTCCTGTCGGAGCGCCCCGGGCGGATGCGCGCCGTCGCGATGAACGCGCGCATCGCGAACGCCTGCACCGGCGCCGCCGGACTCGAGGCCGCGCGCGCCATGGCGCGGGCCGCCGAGGAAGCCGCGAGCCTGCCGCCCCGTACCGCGCTCGTGCTGTCGACCGGTGTGATCGGCGTCCCGCTCCCTGTGGAGCGCGTGTCCAGCGCGCTGCGCGACGCGGCCGGCCGCCTGTCGCCGGACGGCGGCGTGGATGCCGCGCGCGCGATCATGACCACCGATACCCGCCCCAAGCACGGCGCCGTGCGGATCGCGACCCCGACCGGCGTCGTGACCGTCGGCGGCATCGCCAAGGGCGCGGGGATGATCCATCCCGACATGGCCACACTGCTGGCCGTGCTCACGACCGACGCCGTCTCCGAGCCCGGCGTGCTGGGCCCGTTTTTGCGGCGCGTCGCGGACCGCACGTTCAACGCCATCTCCGTTGACGGCGACACCAGCACCAACGACACGGTGCTGCTCCTCGCCAACGGCGCCTCCGGAATCGACCCGGCCCGCGACGGCGCGACGTGGAAGCTGTTCGAAGAGGCGGTCATGGAAGTAGCGCGGGGCCTGGCTCTCGCCATCGTGCAGGACGGCGAGGGCGCCTCCAAGGTGCTCGAGATCCACGTGGTGGGAGCGCAGACGGAAGCGCTGGCCCGTGGCGTGGGCCGGGCCATCGCGCGCTCCACGCTCGTGAAGACGGCGCTCTATGGCGGCGATCCGAACTGGGGGCGCGTGCTGGCCGCCGCCGGCGCAGCGGGCGTGCCGCTCGTCGCCGAGCGCATCGGCCTGCAGGCGGAGGAGGACGGCGGCTGGCTCACGCTCGCGACCGCGGGCGCGACCGCGAATCCCGATCCCGCCCGGGCCCGGGCGATCTTCCAGCGCGATACCGTGCGGCTGCGGCTCGATCTCGGCGTGGGGCGCGCCGAATCGGTCGTGTGGGCGTGCGACCTCTCGCCGGATTATGTCAGGATCAATTCGGACTACACGTCGTAGACGGACGGCCGGACAGCCAGACGGCCGGACGGCCGGCGTGCTCTAGGGCTTGCCGACCGCCAGCAGCTCGGAGGCGGCGCCGAAGTAGCTCGCGCCTCGCAGGCCTGCGCCGCGGACCGCGCCGGCCGCGGCCTCGAGCGTCGCGGCCGCCTGCCGCCGGTAGGCGGGCTCCCCGGTCACGTCCGCGAGACGAAGGTAGACGCGGGCGGCCCAGGGGTTGGGGCCGGGCAGGATGTCGTCGAACACGGGCTTGAGGCGGTCCACGATCGCGGGCGCCGCCCGGTCGGGCTCCGTGACGTCGAAGTAGCCGCCGGTCGAGTCCGCGTAGTCGCGCTCCACGGTTCCCATCAGGTCGCGGGCGACCGCGAGGTAGCCGGAGTCGCCCGATGCCTGGAACGCGGCGAGCGCCGCCGCCGCGACGTGCACCTGATCCCGCAGCAGGCGCTGCACCGGACCCGCCGCGGCATGGCGCACGCC
>JBOHSP010000049.1:0-3015 GCA_050733275.1 Gemmatimonadales bacterium | reverse complement strand
CCCTGTAAGGGCGCACTCCCAGCCGAGCGCGCGCTCTCAGCGCGCGTATCCCTATGACGCAGCACGCCCGCTCATCACTCGACCCTATGACGCTGCCCGCGCGCACGCCGCTCGCCAACGAGGATCTGCTGCCGGTCCCCCCCGACCGGCGGACGTGGAACTGGTGGCACATCGCGTCACTGTGGATCGGGATGGCGATCTGCATCCCCACCTACACGCTCGCCTCCGGTCTCGTCGACCAGGGCTGGACGTGGCAGGCCGCGGTCGGCGCCGTCGTGCTCGGCAACATCGTCGTGCTGGTTCCCATCGCGCTCAACTCGCACGCCGGGACGCGTTACGGCATCCCCTTTCCCGTGCTCGCGCGCGCCTGCTTCGGCGTGCTGGGCGCCAACGTGCCGGCGCTGCTGCGCGCCCTGGTTGCCTGCGGCTGGTTCGGCATCCAGACGTGGATCGGCGGCTGGGCGATTTTCAAGCTGATCGAGGTGCTGTGGCCCGGCATCGCCACCCTGCCGCAGATCCTGCCGGACTTCGTGGGCCTCGGTACCGGTGAATTCCTCTGCTTCATGCTGTTCTGGGCGCTCACCGTCTGGATCGTGCTGCGAGGGATGGAGTCGATCAAGAGGCTGGAGACCTGGGGATCTCCGTTCCTCCTCGCCGTCGGAGTGGCGCTGTTTGTCTGGGCGCTGGTGCGCGCCGGGGGCCTCGGCCCGATGCTGGAGACCCCGACGCCCGGACGCCCGGACGCCCAGACGGCCGCACTCGGTGGCGTGTTTGGAGCGGGTTTGACGTCGGCCGTCGCGTTCTGGGGAACCATGGCGCTCTCGATCCCCGACTTCTCACGGTTCGCGCGCAGCCAGCGGGATCAGGTCGTGGGACAGGCGCTCGGCCTGCCGGCGACGATGGCGCTGTTCGCGTTCATCGGCGCCGCGGTCACCAGCGCGACCGTCGTCATCTTCGGCGAGCGCGTCGCCGACCCGGTAGCGCTGCTCGCGCGCATCGGCGGCCCGGCGATGATCATCCTCTCGATGGCGGGGCTGACCGTCGCCACCCTGACGACGAATATCGCCGCCAACGTCGTCGCGCCGGCGAACGGGTTCTCGAACGTCGCGCCGCACCGGCTGACGTTCAAGCACGGCGCCGTGATCACCGCGCTGATCGGCATCCTGATGATGCCCTGGAAGCTCTATACGGACGCCGCGGCCTACATCTTCACCTGGCTGATCGGCTACGGCGCGCTGCTCGGCCCGGTCGCCGGCATCATGATCGCCGACTACTTCGTGCTGCGCCGCGGCGTCCTCGTGGTCACCGACCTGTACCGTCGCGGCGGCGCCTACGAGTACACCCGGGGCGTCAACTGGCTCGCGGTCCTGGCGCTCGCGCTCGGCGTCGCGCCCAGCCTGCCGGGATTCGTGGCGGCGCTCGGCGGACGGACGGCGGCGGGGGCCTTCGCGGGACTGTACAACTGGGCGTGGTTTGTCGGCTTCCTGCTGGCCGGCGGCGTCTATACGGCGGGAATGCACTGGAGAGGCGCAGAGATGCGCGGTCGCGTCGGAGCCGAGGTGGGTTCGGGTGGCTGAACCGAGGGTCGCGCTGACGGACGAGGAGCTCGAGCGGAACTTCGCCGACATCGCGCCCCCCCTGACGCCGGACTACGCGCTGCTCGAGGCCGACCGCTGTCTGTTCTGCTACGACGCGCCGTGCACGATCGCCTGTCCCACTCACATCGACGTCCCCGCCTTCATCAAGAAGATCGCGACCGGCAACCTGCGCGGCTCGGCCCGGGTGATCCTCGCGGCCAACCCGTTCGGGCACTCCTGCGCGCGCGCCTGTCCCGTGGAGGTGCTGTGCGAGGGCGCCTGCGTGCTCAACGACCGCGACGAGCAGCCGATCAAGATCGCCCTGCTGCAGCGCCACGCGACCGATTACGTCCTCGCGACCAAGGTCCAGCTCTTTGCCGCGGGCCCGCGCACCGGGAAGAAGGTCGCGATCGTCGGCGCGGGGCCGGCCGGGCTGTCATGCGCCCGGGATCTGCGCGTGCTGGGGCACGACGTCACGGTCTTCGAGGCCCAGTCGCAGCCGGGCGGGCTCAACACGTACGGCATCGCCGAGTACAAGCTCAAGCACGACGTCGCGCTCGCCGAGGTGCAGGACATCCTCGACCTCGGCGTCGAGCTGCGCACCGGCGTCACGGTGGGACGCGACCTGCCGTTCGACCGGCTGTTCGACTACGACGCCGTCTTCGTGGGGATCGGCCTGGGGCGCACCCGGGCGCTCGCCATTCCCGGCGCGGACCTTCCCGGGGTCGTGGACGCGCTGACGTTCATCGCGCATCTCAAGACCCATCCCTATCGGGAAACGGGAATCGGGAAACGTGTCGTGGTCATCGGCGCGGGCAATACGGCGATCGACGCGGTGACGCAGGCGAAGCGGCTCGGCGCCGACCAGGCGACGATCGTGTACCGGCGCGGCGAAGCCGACATGCCGTGCTATCTCTACGAGTACGAGCTGGCGAAGCGCGATGGCTGCGGATTCCGGTTTCACGCGGTCCCGCGGCGCATCATCGCCGACGGCAGCGGCGGCATCGCGGGGGTCGAGGTGCAGACGCCGCAGGGCACCGAGACGATCCCCTGCGACATGGTCATCGTGGCCATCGGCCAGGGCGAGCGCGCGGAGTTCGCAGTGCCCCGCGATCATCCGAAGGTCTTCGTGGGTGGAGACGGCGCGAATGGGGGAGCGGAGATCGTGAATGCCGCGGCCGAGGGGGTGGCGGCGGCACGGAGCATTGATGCAATGCTGAGCGCGCGCCGTTAGCGCGCGCACAACGGAGCGAGCTATGGCTGACCTTCGCACGAATTTCGCCGGGATTCAGAGCCCCAATCCCTTCTGGCTGGCCTCCGGCCCGCCCACCAACACCTACGGCCAGGTCGCCCGAGCCTTCGACGCCGGCTGGGGCGGCGCCGTCTGGAAGACGATCGCGCACGAGCCCATCGTCAACGTGTCGTCGCGCTACGGGGC
>JBOHSP010000048.1:0-2594 GCA_050733275.1 Gemmatimonadales bacterium | reverse complement strand
CTCCCGTGGCGCGCCCCGCGCTGCGCGCCGTCGAGGTGAACGGCACGACGCTGCACTTCCGGCTGCTGGGCGATTCCGGTCCCCCGGTGGTGTTCATCCACGGCTCGCTCGGCGACATCGGGAGCTGGACCGCCCAGGATACGGCCTTCGCGCGCCGCTATCGCGTGCTGGTCTACAGCCGCCGCTATCACCCGCCCAATCCGCAGGTGGTCGACCGGCAGGTCTACTCCCCCAAGCTCCACGCCGAGGATCTCGCGGCGCTGCTGCTGCGCCTCAATCTCTCGCCAGCGCACATCGTCGGCTCCTCCTACGGCGCCTACATCGCGCTGGTCATGGCGCAGGAGCACCGCGGGCTGGTGCGCTCCGTGGTGCTCGCCGAGCCTCCCGTGTTCCCGCTGCTCACGGGCTCGCAGACCGGCGACTCAGTGCGCCGCGCGTTCTATAGAACCACGCTCGACCCGGCCCGCGCCGCCTTCGCCGCGGGCGACTCCGTGGGCGCACTGCGGCTCGTCGTCGAGGGGTTTGACGACCTGCCGCCGGCCGCGCGGGCCCGGTTCCTGGCGCACGCCTTCGAGCTGCGCCTCGAGCTACTCGCCGAGCGCCAGCTCTATTTTCCCGACATCTCGTGCGCCGAGTTGCGCCGGCTCACGGTGCCCGTCCTGCTGCTGCGCGGGCAGCGCAGCCCGCCGATGTTCCAGCTCATCTCCAACGAGCTGGCGCGCTGCCTGCGTACGGAGACGCACGTCACCATCCCGGGGGCGGGCCACGTCATGCACGCGGCGAACCCGATGTATTACAATCAGGTCGTCCTGAGATTCCTCGCGAGTCACTGAATGGCGTTACAGACTACCACACTCGCCGGCGGCTGCTTCTGGTGTCTCGAAGCGGTCTTCGAGCAGCTCCGCGGCGTCACCCGCGTCCAGTCGGGGTACGCCGGCGGCCACGTTCCCAATCCCGGCTACCAGGCCGTGTGCACGGGCACGACGGGCCATGCCGAGGTCGTGCAGCTCACGTTCGATCCGGACGCGGTGTCGTTGCGGGACCTGCTCGGCGTGTTTTTCACGATCCACGACCCAACCACGCCCAACCGTCAGGGCGGCGACGTCGGGACCCAGTACCGTTCCGCCCTCTTCTATCACGACGACGAGCAGCGCCGCGTGGCCGCGGAGGTCGTGCGCGAGCTCGAGGCGGAACACGTTTTCGACGATCCGATCGTCACCGAGATCGCGCCGCTGAACGCGTTTTATCCGGCGGAGGAGTATCACCGGGAGTACTACCGGCGCAATCCCGATCAGTCGTATTGCCGCGCGGTGATTGCGCCCAAAGTGGCGAAGCTGCGCAGCAAGTACCTCGAGAGGCTGAAACAACCCACCCGAGCGGGGGGGCCGTGATCGAGCTGCGCGACAAGGCCAACGGTGAGCGGCTGGGCACGATCAGCGAGCAACAGCTCCAGTTCCTGATCGATCAGCTCGAGGAAGAATCGTCCGAAGACCGCGACTACTACATCACCCGTCCGACGCTCGACATGCTCGAGGAAGCGGGCGGCGACGCGGACCTCGTCACCGTGCTGCGGCGGGGGTTGCGCGGCCGTGAGGAGATGGAAATCAAATGGCGCCGGGTGTAGCATGTTCGGCTTTCGCAAGCGGCGCCGCGCGAAGCTCAAGGCCGCGCCCTTCCCGCCCGCGTGGCGGGCGATCATCGAACGGAACGTCCCCCTCTTCCACCGCCTGCCCCCTGCCGACCAGACCGAGTTGCTGGGCCACGTGCAGGTCTTCCTCGCCGAAAAGCACTTCGAGGGCTGCGGCGGCCTACAGCTAACCGACGAGATCCGTGTCACGATCGCGGCCCAGGCGTGCGTCCTGCTGTTGCACCGCGACGGCGAGTACTTCCCGCGGCTCCGGTCCATCCTCATCTATCCCGCGAGCTACACTCTGACGGACGAGCAACACGTCGGTGGGGGACTGTGGCAGGAAGTCGAGCGCGAGCTCGCCGGCCACACGCAGCAGCGGCTGGGCGCGATCGTGCTGACGTGGGATGCCGCCCTGGCCAGCGCCCGCGATCCGCGCGACGGGCACAATCTCGTGTTTCACGAGCTGGCTCATCAGCTCGACTTCGAAGACGGGAGTACCGACGGGACTCCGTGGCTCGACACGCGCCAGCAGTACCGCGCCTGGGCGCGGGTGCTCGGAGCAGAATACGAGCGGCTCCGGGCAGCCGCCGAGTCCGGAGCGCCGACACTGCTTGATCAGTACGGCGCGACCGATCCGGTCGAGTTCTTCGCGGTGGCGACGGAGTTCTTTTTCGAGCGGCCACGCGAGGTCCGGGCCAGGCACCCCGAGCTGTACCAGCAGTTGAAGCAGTTCTATCGGCAGGATCCGGCGGAGTACTTTCCCGCGCCGGATTGATCTCAGCTCGCGCCGGCGCGGCTCTTCCCCAAATAGGCCCGCACGAGCGGCACGGAGCGCCGCCGCACCAGCGCGGCACGCAGCAGATTGCGCTCCTCGGCCGAGACCTCGACCAGGAACTGCTCCCCGCTTCCTGCTCCCTGCTTGATCACGACCGGAACGCCGTCTCGATAGAGGATGCGGTTCGTG
>JBOHSP010000047.1:0-10063 GCA_050733275.1 Gemmatimonadales bacterium | reverse complement strand
CCGCGAGCAGCGGCACGCCCGGCGGGCGCGGCAGCGCGGCGATCGCCCCGGCGAGGTCGGCCTCCCGACCACCCGCGGCGACGATCACGACGGCGCCGCCTACCGGGAAGGGAGCGCCACCGGCCGGGTCCGGCTCCCAGCTCGCGAGCGCCACGCCCACATCCTGCGCGAGCACCGGCCAGAACTCGGCGAAGGAGTCGCTCAGCCGCACCACGACCAGCGACGCTTGGGAGGCGGGGGACGCCGTCACGCGAGAATGTTACGGCACGCGGACTGCAAGATTCATGAAGGCCATGTTCACGGATGGCGGGAGTGACCCGGCTGGGACTCGAACCCAGGACCTACGGATTAAAAGTCCGTTGCTCTACCAACTGAGCTACCGGGTCGGGCGTTGGTGAGCGAAAAGTAGATGTCCAGCGGGCCTCGGAACAGCCCTGGACAATGAAGGCGGGTGACGGCGCGGAAAGGCGCGGAAAAGCGGGCCCGCTGCGTCCGCCTCTCCGCACCTTTTTGCGCCTTTCCGCGCCTTCGAGCAGTTAGAACACCCAGTGCAGTCCGATCTGCGCCTGCTGCGGATCGCCCAGGCCGCTGCGAATCGTGCCGTCGAAGTTGAACAGCAGGCTGGTGGACGCCGGGTCCTTGAAGTTCTCGCTGCCCAGCACGTTGAACACCTGTGCGACCGCCTCCAGCCGCCCGGCGCGGCCCAGGTTGAACGGCCACGTCAGGCCGAGGTCCCAGGAGAAGTATGCGTTGTCCTTGCGCAGCGTGTTGCGCCGCAGGATCGTGCCGTCGGGACAGATCCGCTGGGCCGGATTCGCCGCCCGCTCCCCGGTGCCCTCATTGTTGCTGCCGCACTGTTCCGACATCGGCTGCGCCGAGTAGGCGCTGACGCGGCTGTTCAGGAACACGCCCGAGCCGATGTGCACCAGCATCCAGCCGTTGAGCCGGTGGCGCTGGTCGCGGTCGCTCCAGTGGTACTCGCGGTCCAGCGCGTTCGCCCGCGCGTAGCGGAACGAGAACGGGTCGCGCTCGTTGTCGTCGTCCGACTTGTCGTAGGACAGCGTGTAGTTCACCTGGAACTGAAAATTGGGATCGCGCACCCGCTTGAGGCCGATCGTCACGCCGTTGTAGCGCGACTTGGCGCTGGACTCGACCGTCGTCAGCGTGAAGATGCCGTTCGTCGTCCCGCCGGCATAGTCGTCGAGCCCGGTGCTCCAGGGACTGCCGAAGACCGCGTCGTTGCGGTTGATGAACCGCGTGACGTTGTCGGTGCGCGCGTGCGTGTAGCTGATCGAGGCGCCCAGGTCGTCCCCGACCTGCCACTCGTATCCCAGGCTCAGGTTGAGCGTGCGCGGGTTGCGAAAATCCTTGTCGAACACGAACACGTCGGGGAAGAACACCTGGTCGGGCGCGATGGTGCTGGGCAGCTGCGCATTCAGGGCCGGCACCGGCCCGACGTAGAAGTTCGGCACGGCGCCGCGGAACTGCGTCACGCCGATCGAGCCGTTGGTGCTGCGGCTCGAGGCCAGGTTGAGGCCTGGAATGCGGGCGTAGTAGATGCCGGCGCTGCCGCGGATCACGCGGCGCCCGTCGCCGTCGGGATCGTAGGTGAACCCGAAGCGCGGCTGGAACATCTTCTGGTCCGACGGAATGGTGCCGTCGGACGGGAAGGCGTACGTGCCGGTCGCGTTGGTGACCGTCTGGCCGATGAAGTCCACGTAGTACACCTGATTGGGCGGCGTGATCGGATCCGCCTGAATCTGCGCTTCCCAGCGCAACCCGTAGTTGAACGTCCAGTGCGCGTTCGGCTTCCAGCTGTCCTGGATGTAGGCCGCGAGCTCCGTCTGCGGGATGTCCTGCGAGCCCGCCTCGCGCACCGTGCGCCCCACGCCCGCCTGCTGCAGGTACAACAGCACCGGGCCGGTCTGGAACGTGCCGCCCGGGCACGCGCCGGTGGTATTCGACGAGCCGTCCGAGCATTCGACGTAATTGGGATCTGCCGCAAACGCGAGGAAGCCGTCCACCGAATTGAAGATGTAGCGCGAGTTCGCGAACCCGACGAACGTCTGGATCGAGTGCACGCGGTTGTACTCGAAGCCCAGCTTGAAGAAATGATTGCCGCTCGCGTACGACAGGTTGTCGAGAATCTGCACGCGCGTGTCGTAGTAATCGATCGGCAGGAAGAACGGCATCCCGAGGCGGTAGCCGCCCGCGAAGTCCATCGCGATGTCCGGGAACGGCCGCGCCGCCGGCGGGTCCGAGGGATTGGCCCCGAGCGCCGAGGTCCTCGCGCCCTCGTACGGACGGGGCCGGTCCTCGCGCGAATACTGGAACCGGAACTCGTTCGACAGGTTCGCCGAGAGGTAGGAGCGCAGGCTGCCGTTGACGGCGTTGGACCAGTCCTGCTCCAGGCCGTTGGCGCTGCGCGCCCACGAGTCCACGTCGAACGTGCCGTTCGCCTGCTCCGACCAGGCATGGTTGTACTTCAGCGACAGGGAGTGCCGGTCGGACAGGCGGATGTCGAACTTCGCCATCAGCGCCCGCGCGTCGTTGGTGCGCGCGATCGGCCCGTAATCGCCGGCCAGCACGCCGCCATATGCCGTATCCATCCAGGCGCGCAGCCGCGGATCGATGCGGTTGGGATCGGTCTGCTTCACCTCGTCGTAGATCTGCTGATCGTAGGCCACGAAGAAGAACGCCCGGTCGCGCTGGATCGGCCCCCCCAGCGTGAACCCGAACTGGTGCTGGGTGAAGTCCGGCGGCGGCAGCCGCAGGCCGCCGTGCCGCGGCTCGCCCGAGAGCGCCCCGTCCTTCGCGTAGTAGTGCGCCGAGCCGTGGAACTCGTTGGTGCCCGACTTCGTCACGACGTTCACGAACCCGCCCGAGGACCGGCCGAACTCGGCGCTGGCACCTCCCGCGACCACGACGATCTCCTGCACCGCGTCGAGATTGAACGTGAACGGCGGGCGCTGGCCGCCGCGATGCTCGCCGAAGAAGGGATTGTTGAAGTCCGCCCCGTCCACCGACACGTTGTTGTGAATCCCCTTCTGGCCGGCGATCGACAGCTCGTCGCCGTCGGGCCCCTGCACGATCGCCACGTTCGGCGTGAGCAGCGTCAGATTGAGGTAGTTGCGTCCGTTGTTGGGCAGGCTGCTCACAGCCTCCGTCGGCAGGCGCGTCGCGGTCTCGACGCGGCTGGCGTCCACGACCGGCCGCTCGGCCTCGACGACCACCGCCTGCAGCTCCACCGCCGACAGGGCGAGCGCGAGGTTCACCACTTCACCCACCCGCAGCCGGATGCCCCTCCGCTGCGCCTCGCTGAACCCGACCGAGCGCGCCGTCACATCGTAGGTGCCGAGCGGCAGCAGCGAGGCGACGAACACGCCGCGCTCGTTGGTCGTGAGTTGCCGCTGGAACCCGGTCTGGGTTTCGCGCAGCGTGACGGTCGCGCTCGCGACGGGCGCCCCGGAGGGGTCCGACACGACGCCGCGGATCATGCCCGTGGTGGCCTGCGCCTGGGCGGCGACGCTAACAGGAACGGCGATGGCCAGGACGATCGGCCCGAGGAGCTTGCGCAGCATGCAGGGTTCTCCCACCTGGGGGGCTGAGGGCGCTGAGAGCCTATCATCCGCCGGGAAGGTTGGCAAGCGCGCACATATCAGGACGGCAGCGACGGCAGGGGCGGCAGGGTGACGCGATGAGTACGTTTGAGTACCCTTGCCGACTGTGCCGCCCTTGCCGCCTTGGTGATGCAAAACCCCGACATCGCCCGCCTGCTCGACGAAGTCGCCGATCTACTGGAGATCTCGGCGGCCAATCCGTTCCGTGTGCGCGCGTACCGCAATGCGGCCCGCACGATCCGCGACCAGCCGGAGTCGATCTACGATCTGGTGCGCGCCGGGGGGTTCGATCTCACCGACCTGCCCGGCATCGGCAAGGGGATCGCGGCGGAGATCGCGGCGCTCGTCACGACGGGCAAGCTGCCGCAACGCCAGCAGCTCGTCGCCGAGGTGCCGCCCGGCCTGCTCGAGCTGCTGCGCATCCCGGGCCTCGGCCCCAAGCGCGTCAAGCTGCTCCACGAGCAGCTCCACGTCCGCACCGTCGCGGATCTCGCCCGCGTCACCCAGGCCGGCAAGATCCGGACGCTGCCGGGGTTCGGCCCCAAGATCGTGGAGAAGATTCGGGAGGGCGTCGGCGCGGCGGGCCGCCAGGAGCGGCGCATCCGGCTCCATGAGGCGGAGCAGTACGCGCGCGCCATCATCGAGTACCTCACGGCCGGGGGCGCGGCAGAAAGCGGCGGCGGCATCCAGCAGATCGAGGCGGCGGGCAGCTTCCGGCGGCGCCGCGAGACGATCGGCGACCTCGACATCGTCGTCACCGCCGCCGCGCCCGAGCGCGTCATGGAGCGGTTCGCCCACTTCCCCGACGTGACCCACGTGGCCTCGAAGGGAACGACGCGCTCCACCGTCCGCCTGTCGGGCGGCCTGCAGGTGGACCTGCGCGCCGTGGAGCCCGCGGCCTACGGCGCGGCGCTGCAATACTTCACGGGCTCCCAGGCGCACAACATCGAGTTGCGCAAGATCGCGCTGGCCAAACACCTCAAGCTGAACGAGTACGGCGTGTATCGCGGGGAGAAGCGGATCGCCGGGCGGACGGAGGACGAGGTGTACGCCGCGCTCGACCTGGCGTGGATCCCGCCCGAGCTGCGCGAGGCGCGCGGCGAGATCGCGCTCGCCGCCGAGCAGCGGCTGCCGCGCCTCATCACGCTCGAGCAGATCCGCGGCGACCTCCAGATGCACACGGACGCGAGCGACGGCAAGGCCACCCTCGCGCAGATGGTCGAGGCCGCGCAGTCGGTGGGCTACGGGTACATCGCCATCACCGATCATTCCCCGCGCGTGTCGATGTCGGGCCTGAGTCCCGGCGAACTGCGGACACAGTGGCGCCGGATCGACCGGCTCAACGCCCGCCTGCGCGACGCTGGCAAGACTATCCGGGTGCTGCGCAGCGTGGAATGCGACATCCTGGAGAACGGGCGTCTCGATCTAGCCGATGACGTTCTGGCGGAACCCGACTACGTCGTCGCGACCATTCACTACGGCCTCAAACAGTCCGAGCGGCAGCTCACCGACCGGCTGCTGGGCGCGATCGCGCACCCGTGGGTCGATGCGATCGGGCATCCCACCGGCCGGATCGTCAACACGCGCCCGTCTTATCCGCTCGACTTCGACGCGGTGGCGCGTGCGGCGGCGGCCGCCGGCTGTCTCCTCGAGATCAACGGCAGCGAACGGCTCGACCTCCCCGACACGCTCGCCGCCGCCGCCAAAGCGGCCGGCGCGCGCTTCGTGCTCTCGACCGACGCGCACAGCACACGGGAGCTCGACTTCATGCGGTTCGCGGTGGCCGTGGCCCGGCGCGCCGGACTGACCGCCGACGATGTGCTCAATGCGCGGCCGGTCGAGGGGTTTGTGGGGGGATTGAAAGGAACACGGCGACGCTAGACGAGCAGGACGAGCTGGGCGACGGGCTCGAAGCTGTGGCGATGATGGCGGGTGGCGCCGAGCCGGGCGAGGGCGGCCAGGTGCTCGGGCGTGGCGTAGCCCTTGTTCGTCTCCCAATAGTACCCGGGGTGCCGCGCCGCCAGCAGGTCCATCAGGCGGTCGCGCACGGTCTTGGCGATGACGGACGCGGCGGCGATGGAATGACAGCGGGCGTCGCCGTCCACGATGGCTTCGTGGGGACAGCCCAGCTCGGGACACGGCAGGCCGTCGATGAGCACGTGAGCGGGCGGGTGGCGCAGCCGGCGCAGCGCCCGCGCCATTGCCAGGATGGCGGCGCGCCGGATATTGAAGCGGTCGATCTCGCGTACGCTGGCCGCGCCGAGCGTGATTTCCGCGGCCCGGGCCCGGATCTTGGCCGCGAAGCGCTCGCGCTGCGGGGGGGTGAGCACTTTGGAGTCGTCGAGACCGCGGATCGGCTTGGCCCCTGGCGGAAACACGACGGCCGCGGCGATCACGGGCCCCGCCAGTGGACCGCGGCCGACTTCGTCCATCCCGGCCACGATGCTCCGCCCCTCGCACCACAACGCGGCTTCGCGCGCGAGCGAGGGGCGGCGCCGTCTCACGCCTGGGCCTGCTCCTCGGTGGCGACGGCCGCCAGTTCCTGCGGGAGGCCGCGCTTCTCGCGGATGCGCGCCGCTTTGCCGGCGAGGCGGCGCAGGAAGTACAGTTTGGCGCGGCGCACGCGGCCCTTGCGCATCAGGCCGATCTCCGCGATCGACGGCGCGTGCAGCGGAAAGATCCGCTCGACACCCACACCCGCCGAAATCTTGCGTACCGTGAAGGTCTCGTTGACGCCGCCGCCGCGCCGGGCGATGCAGACGCCCTCGAACGCCTGGAGACGCTCTTTTTCGCCTTCGCGCACGCGCACCATGACCCGGACCGTGTCGCCCGGGGCAAAAGCCGGAATGTCGGTCTTCAGCCCCTCGCGCTCGATCGCTCGCAACTTCTCCATACTCCTACCCTCGATCCTGTTTCGCCCAGAGATCGGGCCGGCGCTCCCGCGTGAGGCGTCGTGCCTCGGCGGCCCGCCACGTCGCAATCTTCTCGTGATCGCCGCTCACCAATATTGCCGGAACGTCGAGGCCGCGGTAGCTCGGCGGCCGCGTGTAGCTGGGCGGCGCCAGCAGCCCGTCATAGTGCGAATCGCTGGCCGCCGATTCATGATCGCCCAACGCGCCGGGCAACAACCGGACCACGGCATCCACCACGCACAGCGCCGCCGGCTCGCCGCCCGACAGCACGAAGTCGCCGATCGACACTTCCTCCGCGCCCAGCCCGTCCGCCACGCGCTGATCCACGTCCTTGTAATGCCCGCACAGCAGCGTCAGCTCGCCGCTCAGCGAGTAGCGCACGGCCGTGTCGTGCGTGAACAACCGGCCGCGCGCCGAGAGCAGCACGATCGGCGGCCGCGCGCCCAGCGTTTCGACCGCCTCGAAGAACGGCTCGGGCTTCAGCACCATCCCCGCCCCGCCGCCGTACGGCGTGTCGTCCACCGTGCGATGCCGGTCGTGCGTGTAGTCGCGCAGCTGCACGATCCGGTACCGCACCAGCCCCGCGGCCGCCGCGCGCCCCAGGATGCTGCCGGCGAGCGGCGCCGTGAACCACTCGGGGAACAGCGTGACGACGTTAATCGTCAGCACCGGCGGACCCTTCATCGTCTACCGCGACCAGCTGATTGCGCCATCCCTCGACGGCCGCCCGCGACCCGATTCCCTCGAACCCGAGGAGCCATTCGCGGTGGTAGGCCCGCCGCCGCGCCAGCACGAGCGGCCCGGCGAGCACCCCGCGGTTCTCATCGAGCACGTATACCCGGGCCTTGGGCGAGAACACCGCGCCGGGATTCTCCACCAGCGGGATCACCGCGACCTCCCCCTGCTGCCCGTGCGGCTTGCGCAGCCGCCCGACTACGCGGGGCGTGTGCCCAGAACGCCCGCCTTCCTGAGGAGCGAGCGCACCGTGTCCGTGGGTGTCGCTCCCTTGGCGAGCCAGGCGCGCGCCTGCTCGGCGTTCACGTGGATCACGGCCGGGTTGGCGCGCGGATTGTAATTGCCGATCGTGGCCACGAAGCGCCCGTCGCGCGGCGACCGGGAGTCGGCGATCACGATACGGAAATAAGCCTGGCCTTTGCGTCCCACCCGGCGCAGCCGAATTCGAGTTGCCATACGTGCCCTACATCCTTTTCATGAGCTTGCGCATCTGTTGGAACTGCTCCAGCAGCCGATTCACTTCCTGGACGGGCCGCCCCGCCCCCTTCGCAATCCGCAGCTTGCGCGATCCGTTCAGCAGCGCGGGATCGGCCCGCTCCGCCGGGGTCATCGCCAGCACGATTGCCTCCACGTGCTTCAGGCGCTTGCCATCCACCGCGGCGCCCTGCAGGGCCTTCGCCTGCACGCCCGGAATCAACCCGAGCACCTGCTTCAGCGGACCCATCGCCTGCATCTGCTTCAGCGCGACCAGGAAGTCCTGGAGATCCAAGCCGCGCTTGGACTGCGCCTTCTGCGTGAGCCGCTTCGCCGACTTGGCATCGAACGTCGCCGCTGCCTTCTCGACGAGCGCGACGACGTCGCCCTGCCCAAGGATCCGCCCCGCCATGCGGCGCGGATCGAACGGCTCCAGCGCATCGGGCCTTTCGCCCACGCCGACGTACTTGATCGGCACGCCCGTCACGCCGTGCATCGACAACGCCGCGCCGCCGCGCGTGTCGCCGTCCAGCTTCGTGAGGATCACGCCGGTCAGCCCGACGCCGCCGTGGAACCCGCGGGCGCTCTTCACGGCGTCCTGCCCCGTCATCGCGTCGGCGACGAGCAACACCTCGCGCGGCGCCACCGCTTCCTTGATCGCCCGCAGCTCGTCCATCATCTCGGCGTCGATCTGCAGCCGGCCCGCGGTATCGATGATGACCGTGCGGCACCGGGCGGACTCGGCCTCGCGCAGCGCGGCACGAACCATTTCGTGTACCGAATCCGCATCGCCGCCGAACACCGGCACGCCAACCTGCGTGCCGAGCTGCCGCAGCTGTTCCCCCGCCGCCGGCCGATAGACGTCGGCGGCCACCAGCCCCGGAGCCTTCTGCTCCTGCTTCAGCCGCCGCGCCAGCTTGGCGGCGGTGGTCGTCTTGCCCGATCCCTGCAGGCCGACCAGCATCACGACCGTCGGCCCCACGGGTGCAAAATCCAGCGCGCCCGATACGTGCCGTGCCCCTGCATCACCGGCATCCGTCGCCTCATCCGCCGCCCCCAGCATCCGGGCCAGCTCGTCGTGCACGAGCTTGACGACCTGCTGGCCGGGACTGACGGCCTTGAGCTGCAGCGCGCCGACCGCCCGCTCCCCCACGCGCTCCACGAAGCCGCGCGTGACCTCGAAGCTTACGTCGGCTTCGAGCAGGTGGCGGCGGATCTCCCGGAGCGCCTCGGTGACGTCGCCCTCCGAGAGCACGCCCCGGCCGGTGAGACGCTGCACTACGCCGGCGAGCTGCTCCGAGAGGGCCGTAAACATAAGCCTCCGAAATTACTTAGCGAGTTGCCGTAAACACAGGGGGGGTGTTAATTGGGGTCGCTATGGCCTCCCCCCTCGTCGAAGGCCTGATCACGGTCGCCGTCGGGGCGATCTCCGGTGGGATCACCAACGCCGTGGCCGTGTGGATGCTGTTCCACCCCTACGAGCGCCGCGGGCTCGGCCCGCTCGCCATTCAGGGCGCGATCCCCAAAAGCAAGCCGCGGCTCGCGCGCAGCATCGGCAAGACCGTCGGCCAGCGTCTCCTTACCGAAGCGGACCTCACGCAGCAGCTCGGCGCGCCCGGGCTGCGCGAGGCCTTCGATCGCGCCATCGCGGGCTACGTGGATCGCGCGCTGAACACGCCCCGCGGCGCCCTGCGCGACGAGCTGCCCCCCGCTCTGCTGGCCGAAGTGGAAGCGTCCCTCGAGCCGCTCGCCCGGGCGATGGCCGAGCGGCTCGGCGAGTTCGTCGCGGGGCCGGGGTTCGATGAGGCGGCGGAGAAGTACGTGCAGCTCGAGCGCTGGGTGGACGAGGGTGTGGCGCGGCCGGAGCTCGAGCAGGCGGTGCACCGCTTCCTCGCGACGCACCGCGCGCGCTTGCTGCGGGACGAAACGCCGCTGCTCGACCGTCTGCCGGCCGGCCTGATCGCGGCGCTACAACAGGCGATCGCCGACTACCTGCCGATCGCCGTCGAGCGCCTGGGCGCGCTGCTCGCCGATCCCGCGGCGCGCGTGCGCATCCGCGAAGGACTGAAGCGCTTCCTCGACCGCGCCATCAAGAACCTCATGATGCACGAGCGCGTGATGGCGAAGCTCGTGATCACGGAGCGGCGGCTCGACCGGGTGCTGGAGACGCTCGAAGGGGGCGGGTTCGCCGATCTCGCCGACGTGCTCGAGACGCCGGACTTCCGCGCGCAGGTGGCGCGGGCGGTGAACGACGCCGTCGTGCGCTTCCTGCGCACGCCGCTCGCCGACCGGCTGTGGGCGCTCGGGCCCGAGCGGCTCGAC
>JBOHSP010000046.1:0-2350 GCA_050733275.1 Gemmatimonadales bacterium | reverse complement strand
TCGTCGTGTCGCCCGGCGTGCCGCCCGAGGCGCCGCCGCTCGCCGCGGCGCGCGCGGCCGGCGTGGCGATCGTGTCCGAGCTCGACCTCGGGTTCCGCGCGCTGGCGCCGCTGGGCATTCGCTGCATCGCGATCACGGGCACCAACGGCAAGACCACCACCACCGCGCTGATCGCGCACCTGCTCGGCGTGGCGGGACTCAAGGCCACGGCCGCCGGCAACATCGGGCGGCCGCTCGCCGACATCGCCGTCACCGGCGACCGCTACCAGTGGCTCAGCGTCGAGGTCTCGTCGTTCCAGCTCCACGACAGCCCCCACTTCGCGCCGCAGGTCGGCGTGCTGACGAACCTCGCCCCCGACCACCTCGATCGCTATCCGTCCGCCGACGCGTACTATGCGGACAAGCGCCTGCTGTTTCGCAACGCGCGGCCCCAGGACGTGTGGGTCTTGAATGCCGATGACGCGGGCGTGCTCGAGCTGGCGCGCGGCGTTGCGGGGCGCCGGGTGCTGTTTTCGCTCGCCACGCGCGCCGACGCCTGGTACGACCGCGACGCCGGCGTCCTGCGCCTGGGTGGCGAGTCGCTGCTGCGGCGCCAGGAGCTGGCGCTGCTGGGCGATCACAACGTGGCCAACGCCCTCGCGGGCGCGCTGGCGGTGCACGAGGCCGGGATTCCCGTGCCGCTCATCGCGGAAGGGCTGCGCGCGTTTCGCGCCTTGCCGCACCGGCTCGAGCCCGTGGCGGAGATCGGCGGCGTGCGCTGGATCAACGACTCCAAGGCCACGAACATCGCGTCCACGACCGTCGCCGTGCAGGCGATGGACCGCCCCTTCGTCCTGCTGCTGGGCGGGCGGCACAAGGGAGAGCCGTACACCGCGCTGGGCGCGCTGCTGGCGCGCGGCGGCCGCTGCCGCCGGGTGATCGCCTACGGCGAGGCGGGTGCGATCGTCGAGCGGGATCTCGCGGGCCGCGTGCCGCTCGAGCGGGGCACGACGTTCGCGAACGTGGTGGCGCGCGCGCGCGGCGCGGCCCGCGCGGGGGACGCCGTGCTGCTCTCCCCCGCCTGCTCGAGCTACGACATGTTCCACAACTACGAAGAGCGGGGCGCCACGTTCCGGCGGCTCGCCACGGCGTCGTGACCGCGGGGAGCTGGGAGCGCCGCCTGCTCGCCGTGGTGACGGCGGTGCTCGTGGTGTTCGGGATCGCCGCCGTGTACGGCGCGTCGAGCCTCGTGACCACCACGGGGGGCGATCAGGTGGGCGCGACGTTCGCGCTGCGCCAGGCGGTCGGCGCCGTCGTGGGGGCGCTGCTGGCGGTCACGTTCGCGCGCCTCGATCATCACCGCTGGCGCGGCTGGGCCTGGCCGCTGCTGGGAGTCACGACGCTGCTGCTCCTGGTCCCGCTGCTGCCGTTCACGCACCCCATCACCCCCACGATCAACGGCGCGCGCCGCTGGGTGGACTTCGGCGTGATCACAGTGCAGCCCTCCGAGCTCGCCAAGTTCGCGGTGGTCGTGTGGTGCGCGATGCTCGCCGCGAAAAAGGGCGCGCAGCTCCGCAACCTCCGGCGCGGTGTGCTGCCGTTCGTCGTGATCCTCGTGCCGTTGGTCGGCTTGATCTTCCTCGAGCCGCACCTCTCGATGGCGTTTCTCGTCGCGGTGCTGGCGGGCACGATTCTGTTCACGGCCGGCGCGCGCATCGGCCACTTCCTGCTGCTGGGCGTCGCCGCGGTGCCGCTGATGTACGGCGCGATCGCCAGCGCCCAGTACCGGATGGCGCGGGTGCTCACGTTCCTCAATCCCGGCGCGGCGCCAACCGAAGCCACGTGGCAGGTGCAGCAGTCGCTCACGGGCATCGGCGCCGGGCAGCTCCTCGGCGCGGGCTTCGGCCAGGGCCAGCAGAAGCTGGGCTACCTGCCGTACGCCTACTCGGATTTCATCTTCTCGACGATCGGGGAAGAGTGGGGGTTCGTGGGCGTGCTCGCGATCGTGCTGCTGTTCGGCACGTTCGTCTGGGTCGGCTTTCGGATCGCGCGCCATGCGCCCGATCTGTTCGGCCAACTGCTCGCGACCGGCCTGACGATGATGATCGGCCTCAGCGTGATCCTGCACATCGGCGTGACGCTCGCCGTGATTCCCGCGACCGGCGTGGTGCTGCCGTTCATGTCGTATGGGCGGTCGTCGCTCATCGTGGCCCTCGCGGCGACGGGGGTGCTGGCGAGTGTGGGGCGAGCAAGGCGAGTCTCGTAATGCGGATTGCGGAATGCGGATTGCGGATTGTCCGGGTGGGGTTCGAACAGCTTGAACGAAGTTCGACGCTCACCCTGAGATTCCGCATTCCGCAATCCGCAATCC
>JBOHSP010000045.1:0-12738 GCA_050733275.1 Gemmatimonadales bacterium | reverse complement strand
CCCCTCGGCCGCCGCGCCACCTCGCCGTACGGGGCTGCGCGGGGCGTCCGGGGGGGAAGACGAGCCAGGAGAATAGGATCCTGCCCCGAGCGGGAAAGGATCCAGTCACCTAACGGCGCACCGGGATGTCGAGCCGCACTTCGGTGACCACGCTGGCGCTCGGCACGCGGCTCGGTGTGATGAACGGGCTATCCACGTTGGTCAGCTCCAACCGCAACGTATGCCCCGCCTCGGCACGCCAGAGATTGCCGTAGGTCGGAATCACCACGTCCCTGTCGCCCAGCGGCAGGCCGACCGCCCCGCTCTCCAGGGTGGAGGTGCCGCGCGTGATGAGCTGCTTCTTGCCCGCGGCGTCGACGTCGAACAGGCGCACGTTGAGCTGCACCCGGTACCCCGTGCTGGCGACGTGCAGCGAGACGCTGGGTTGGCCGGCGATGACCAGGGCGGCCTCGCTCAGCTCCGCGACCGGCACATCGTAGGTCGCGAGGCTCCCAGACACGATCGGCGCCTCCGGCGGGTCGGGGAGCGGGCGCAGCTCTCGCGCCGCTTCCATGATGAGGGGATCCCAAAAGAAGCCGCTCAGCGGATCGGTGAGGGGGTTCACGAGCAGCGCCGGCTCCCCGAATGAGGCGGACACGACGTCGCTTGCAAGCCCGTCCAGCGACGGCACCACGACGACGTCGCCGGGATCGAACGGCTCCTCGCGCGGGCGCGTGCGCGCGGCGTAGACCACATGGGGCGGCGGGCTGCCGCTGCCCTTGACGTAGTAAGCGAGCCACGCCCGGGCCAGATCGAGCACATAGGCCACTTCCCCCGGCTTGTTGCTCGCGCGGGGATGGCCGAGGTCCCCGAAATACGCCGCGACGGGATAGGCCGGATCAATGGTTCGCAGCGCGCGCAGCATCCGCTTTGCTTCGGCGAGCGGGAACAGGTCGTCCGTGAAGCCCTGTACCATGAAAATCGGGATGCGGTTCGCGCGCGCCACGTCCCAGAACCGCTGCTGCCACCAGGCAGACCGATACCCGGCGAGGCCGTCCACGATGCCCGCGAACACCGGGTCGATGTCCGTGGGCTCCTGGGCGTTGAGCCAGGCGTGCCACGCCATGAAGTACTCGGGGTAATTGGGATACGGCCGCGCGAAGTCGCGCCGGATGCCGGAGAAGTACAGCCCGTTGATGAAGCTGAGCTTCAACCCGCCCAGCGGGTGCAGCGACTCGCGCTCGCGGCCGTTCGGGAGCAGCGAGGACACGAGATCGCTCCACGTGGCGATCGGCACCACGGTGCGGATGTGGACGGTGTTGCCGCGCGGGGTCGTGAACGTCGGCGCGAGCACCGCGAGCCAGGAGTGGCCGCCGCCGTACGACGCGCCGGTGACCGCCACCGCGTCGCCGTCGAGATGATAGCTCCGGGTATCGATCACCTGCGCGATCATGCTGCGCAGGTCGGCGATCTCCACGTGGACGTCGGCGAGGTTCACCTGTCCCCACGAGCGGCCGAAGCCGCGCGTGGAGTAGCGCAGCACCGCGTATCCGTCGCCGATCAACGCGCGCGCGATGTTGCCCGAGCTCGACTTGCTGGCGCCGTAGCCGTGAATCAGGACGACCAGCGGGACGGGTTTCGCGACCTTGAGCGGAATCTCGAGTGTGGCGTCGAGCAGCGCTCCGTCTACGGCACTCGCGAGAAAGCCCGTGCAGGCGCGGACGTCCGATGACGGCGTGTCGCAGGACAGGCCCGGCCGCGTCGTGCCCGTGCCGGTGAAGAATCCGACGCGGTAGCTGTCGTCTCCAAAGTCATGCGGCGCGGGCGGGCCCGCGTTCTCCACGAGCACGTCGGGTCGCAGCACGCCGGCGCGCGGTGGAGCCACCGTATCGTGGCTGCAGGCGCCAAGCGCGATCAGCGCGATGAGTACGGCAGCGGAGCGCATGAGCTCTCACAGGCTGGCGGTCCTTCTATGTATTCCGATGTGTGGACCAGGTGCCAGTGTCGCGAGCCCGCAACAGGCGGGTAGAAAGCGGAACCTACAACGCTAGCGGATCTTGCTGTTCTCGATGTAGGCGTCGACGTTCGTCGCCAGCACGTCCAGTGGCACGTTCCCACCGAGCACCACGGCATCGTTGAACGCCTTGAGATCGAACCGGGATCCCAACATCGCGGTCGCCCGCTCCCGCTGCCGGTTGATCTCACTGTGCCCCACCTTGTACCCGCAGGCCTGACCGGGCCACGAGCAATAGCGGTCGACCTCGCTCGCTACCTCCAGCGGGTTGGACCCGTTGACCTCCACGAAAAAGCGGACGCCCTGCTCCCGGGTCCAGCGTTTCGCGTGCAGGCCCGTGTCGACCACCAGACGGCAGGCGCGGAACGCGATGGACTGGAGATAGCCGAGCCGTCCCACCGGGTCGTTCTCATAGGCGCCGAGCTCATCGGCGAGTTGTTCGGCATACAACGCCCAACCCTCGGAATAGGCGTTGAAGCTCAGCATCTGCCGGATCAGGGGCATCTGGTGGGTATACTCGCCCTGCCAGATGTGACCGGGAATCGCCTCGTGGAAGGTCAGGTCGGCGAGACTGTAGCGGCTGTGCAGATCGGTGGTGCGAAGATTGATCCAGAACCGCCCCGGGATCTTGCCATCGATCGATCCGGCCCCGCCATACGCGGCCGGCGCTCCCGGCTCTTCTTGCGGAGGGAGCCGCCGCACTTCCATGTTCGGATTCACCAGGTGATGGAACGCCCGCGGCATCTGTTGCCGAATCCAGCGCAGCCGCTCGTCGATGAACGCCAGGATCTCGGCGCGGCCGGTGTCGCCTTCAGAAAACTTGTAGCGCGGATCCTCGGCCAACCCCTGCATCCGCGCACCCACGGAACCCTGCGAGTAGCCGAGCTGCGTCAGGATCACGTCCATCCTGGCGTGCAGCCGCTCGAGCTCGCTGCGGCCGAGCTGGTGCAGCTCGTCGGGCGAGAGCGTCGTCGTGGTCGAGGCCTTGAGCGCCCAGCGGTAGAAATCCTCGCCGCGCGGACGAGCCCAGATGCCGGCGTCGTCTGTCGCGACAGCCCGCTCGGCCTCGAGCTCGCGGATCTGGCGCTCGAGCGCGGGAGCGATCTGCTGCACTGCGATGGCTCGGGCCCGCTCGCTCCATTGCCCGGGGATCTTGGTGGTGCGTCGCGCGATCGATTCGACCAGCGATCCCCCCCCGGCGGCGCGGGCGTTCTGGGCCGAGAGCTTCAGTTGACCGAGCGCCTTGTCGAGCAGGAAGCCCGGGGGCACGAGGCTCATCGCTCGCGCCGCCTGCAGGCGACCGAGCTCTCCGTCCAGCTGCCGCGCGTACGATGCCAGCCGAGCGAGATAGGCCTCGGCGTCGGCGGCGTTCTCGATGGGGTGATCGCTGTCCAGGAACCGGGGGACGTCGAGATACGCCCCCACGTTCTGGATCACGACGTAGGGCGTGTTGCGCCAACCCCCAACGGTGATGTCGCCGTAGGGAAGCGCGAAGCCCTCGAGCGCGGTCGTGTAGGCACTGCGGACCACGGCGACGCTGGTGCGGACGGGATGCGAGAGATCCGCTATGCCGAGGGCGTTGATCCGCTGCAGTGCGGCGCGGACGTGGTTCGCGACCTGCTGGACCCCGTCCGCCGAGCGATCGGATAGTTGCGACCTGAGCGCCGCCCGGTTGCCGGTATCGATGCCGAGCGAGGTCGCGGTCTCCGGGAACAGACGCAGGAGATCCTCGGCGATCTGGTCGAGGAGCGCGAGCGCCTGCGCGTCGCCTGGTTGTGCCGGCGTTGCCGGGCTCGCCGCGCCGGGACGTCCGCAGGCGGGCCAGAGCGGGAGAGCGGCAGCCGAGAGCAGCGCCACCAACAGCTCGCGGCGGGTCATGGATGGAGTGGACAAGGAGTCCATGGCCTAAGCTGCGGGCGCACCCGCGCCAACCGCAAGGACGAATCGCGGCCGGTGGCTGCACAGACGCGCTCGTATTAACGTCACGACGTCAACCTCGTGAGCTCGCACATGCCACTCTCCATGCGCCGCCGCTTCGCCCCCGCGCTCCTCGCCATCGCGGCCACCGCCCTGTGGCCCACCACGTCGGCCACCCAGGCTCGGCAGCGCGGCCTCTACTACCCTGGCCCCCACCCCCAGTGGGAACGCCGCACGCCCGCCCAGCTCGGCATGGACCCGCGGCAACTCGACTCCGCGATCGCCTTTGCCATTGCGAATGAATCGCCCGATCCCCGCGATCTCGCGCAGAGTCACGAGCAGATGTGGGCCCGCGAGCCGCACAACGAGCCCATCGGCCCGTTCAAGACGCGCGGTGACCCGACCGGCGTCATCGTCAAGGGTGGCTACATCGTCGCCACATGGGGCGACCCCGCGCGCGTCGACATGACGTTCAGCGTCACCAAAGGCTTCCTCTCCACCACCGTGGGCCTCGCGGTCGATCGCGGGCTGATCCGCGACATCAACGACACGGTCCAGCACTACGTCTGGACCGGCGAGTTCGACTCGGCGCACAATCGGACCATCACGTGGGATCACCTGCTGCGCCAAACGAGTGACTGGGAAGGCACGCTCTGGGACAAGCCGGATTGGGCCGACCGCCCGCCGCGCGATCAGCCGCTTGCGGAGCACCGGGCTCGCCCCCGCAACCCGCCCGGCACGTCGTACAAGTACAACGACGTGCGGGTCAACGTCCTCGCCTACGCCGCCCTCCAGGTCTGGCGCCGCCCCCTGCCGCAGGTGCTGCGCGAGTACGTGATGGACCCGATCGGCGCATCCACCACGTGGCGCTGGCACGGCTACGAGAACTCCTGGGTGACCCTCGACGGGCTCAAGATCCAGTCGGTGAGCGGCGGCGGGCACTGGGGCGGCGGGATGTTCATCAGCGCACTCGATCAGGCGCGCTTCGGCCTGCTCACGCTGCGGCGCGGCCGCTGGCAAGACCGGCACGTCCTGTCCGAGAAATGGGTGAGCCTGGCGCTCACGCCCACGCCGGTGCAGCGCGGCTACGGATTCATGAACTGGTTCCTCAACACCGATCGCCGTATGCTCCCCAGCGCGCCGGAGAACAGCGTCTGCCACCGCGGGGCGGGCGCCAACGTCATCTGCGCATTCCCCGACTACGACCTGGTGATCGTCGCACGCTGGATTCGGGGCAACGCGGTGGACGGCTTGGTGCAGCGCGTCCTGGCAGCGGTCACGGCGGGCGCCGCCGCGGGCTCACGCTGAAGGGCGCTCCACGCAGATCCGGCTCACGATACTGAGCACGGAATGCAGATCGACCGGCTTCGACAGCACGGCGATGCTTTCCAGGTAGGCACCGGACCATTCCCGCGTGGCCGCTGACAGAATGACGACCGGAATGTTTTGCAGCCGCGGCATGCGCCGCTTCCCCGCGAGAAACTGCTTGCCGTCCATGTTGGGCATCTTGTAATCGAGCAGGATCAGATCCGGCACGTCGATCCTGTCGAGCAGGTGAAAGGCGTCCACGCCGTCCTGCGCCGTATGCACGACAAACCCCGCGTCCGAAAGGAAGTCGCGGAGTATCATGCGGATATCGGCGTCGTCGTCGACAACCAGCACCGTGCGTCCCATAGGCCCAGCCCCACCCGGGAAGACCATCGGCTCGAAATACGTCATTGGGCGATGCGGGAAGCATGCGACGCACGTCACACAAGAACGGTGCAGACGTCACCGCGCGCTCTTCCTGTGGCGCGGTTCCTACAGTGAGGGCCGCCAGCCTACCGCGGCGCTCGGCGATCGGCGACGCGCCAGGTGATCGTGCCGTCGACCGCGATCTCGTAATCGTAGTTCTCGGTGGCGATCAATTCCGGCCGCCGCGGCCGCCGGACCAACACGAGGAACACGTCGCTGTCCTGCGGCACATTGTCCACGAGCACGGTGTGCAGGCCGGCCACCGCGCTGTCCGGCAGGGCCAGGTTCAGCAGGGTCCGGTGCATCGGATGCTCGTCGATGATCGAGTCCGCCGCGGGATCCACCACGTAGCGCACGTCCGCTCCGTGCGGAAACTCGCGATGGTCGACCTGCGCCGGGAGGAAGTAGACCCAGAACAGGCTGTCCGCACGCGGCAGCACGTAGGCATTGTACGGCCGCTGTGGCGTCTCGACATCGGCCATCGCCATGTGCAGCGCGACGGCGGCGCGCCGCTCGTTGCCCAGCAGCGGCATCGCAGGCGTGTGCGCGACGACGGTGAAGCTGTCCGGCCGGGCGGTCGGGCGCGCTTCGTACCGCAGCAACAGGCTATCGCGACTCGCCGTGAGCTGCCCGAACAGGACCGTCCAGCGGCGGTCGGCCTGTTGCAGCGCCACCATCGTGTTCGCCACGCGGGCGAGCGTCGATTCCGGAACGAGCGCCAGCACCGCGTCCGTCGCATGCCACGCGGCCTGGTCGTAGGCCGCCAGGAGGCGGCCCCGGGCCGTGACTCCCGCGAGGAGTGTGTCGGAGGGAGTGCTGCGCCCTTGCGCCGCGGCCGCCGGGACAGCGATTGCCGTGATCACGGCGGTCAGCGCGGCGCGACCGAGCACGGCTACCGGCCGATCACGCGGCGCTCCGCAACGATCTCGGGCGGCGCTTCCGGCGTGACTCGACGAGAGCCAGGTACTGCTTGGCCGCCTGCAGCGCCCGCCGCTTACCGCCGTGGCCGGCATCGCCGAAGAACTTCCGGTGCCGCGGGACGTAGGTCCCGTCCGCCCGTCGGAAAAATCCTGCCCGCACGAACCAGCCGTGCGTGCGCCTGGAGGGTTGGTCGATGCGACTGATGCCCCGCCGGCGAGCCGGCCGGGAACGTTTCGTCTTTTTCAAGGGAGTCTCTCTCTTGTGACCATCGTCTAGAATCTTACTCGCCTACCACCTTGATCACCACCCGCTTCTTTCTCTGTCCATCCCACTCCCCGTAAAACACTCGCTGCCACGGGCCAAAATCGAGCTTCCCCTTCGTGATCGGCACGATCACCTCGTGTCCCACTGTGAGACTGCGGAGGTGCGCCGCCGCGTTGTCCTCCCCGGTCTCGTTGTGCCGGTACCGCTTCGGATCCCACGGCGCGATCCGCTCCTCCAGCCATTTCAGGATGTCGTGCCACAGCCCCGACTCGTGATCGTTCACGAACACCGACGCCGAGATGTGCATCGCCGACACCAGCACGAACCCCTCCCGCACCCCGCTCTGCTCGACCTGCCCGGCCACCTCGTCGGTGATGTCGATGATTTCCTGGCGCTGCTTGGTGTCGAACCATAAGTAATGCGTGTGCGACTTCATTCGGGCACCTCAAGTAATTGCGGATTTCGGATTGCGGATTGCGGATTGAAGTGCCTGAACTACCCCTGCAAATCCGCAATCCGCAATCGGCAATCCGCAATTCCGTGCGTGTCGAATTGTCACGCGCGGGCCCGATCCCTACATTGATCACCAATATGCCCGGCCCGCTTCCGTTTCGGCGCCGCATCTTCCTCATCCTCGTCGCCATGACCGCCGTCCCCACGGTCCTGGCGGTGACCGGCTGGGTGCTCACGGTGCGCAGCCTGGTGCCCGCGGCCGGCGCCCGGGCGTCCGCCGAGCGCGTCGCCGCCTCCGCCCGCACGCTGCTCGAGGGGGTGGATACGCTGCACCTCACCGCCGACGAGCGCACCCTGCTGCGCCTGCACCTCGCCCAGGTCTCGAACGCGGTCAGCCTCACCCGCCGCGCCGAGACGTTCCTGCGGTACTACACGGCCAGCTTCGCCGCGCTCATCCTGCTGCTCGGCGCCGCCGTGATCTATGCCGCCGTGAACCTCGCGGGCCACCTCTCGCGCCAGCTCTCCCGGCCCATCGACGAGCTGGTCGGCTGGACGCAGCTCATCCGCCGCCGCGAGCGGCTGCCGCCTCCCGGCGGGCCCCCGCCCCCCACCCGCGGGGCCCCGGAGTTCGAGGCGCTGCGCCAGGCGCTACGCGAGCTGGCTGACGCCCTCGCCGCCGCCCGCGAACGCGAGCTCGAAGCCGAGCGCCTCCGCGCCTTCCGCGAAGTGGCGCGCCGCGTCGCGCACGAGATCAAGAACCCGCTCACCTCCATGCGGATCGCCGTGGATCAGCTGGAGCGCGCGGCCGAACGGACGGCCGGACAGCCGGACGGCACAACGGCCATGGCTCTGCAAGTACTCGGCGCTGAGACGGATCGTCTGGAGCGGTTGGCGAAAGAGTTCTCCGAGTTCGGGCGCATGCCCGATGGCCCGCAGAGCGAGGTGGACCTGATCGAGCTACTCGAAGAAATGGGCCGCACCAGCGTGCCCCGGAGCGTGGCAGTCCGGCTCACGGCGAATGGCGGCCGGCGCACGCTGCTCGGCCATTACGAGCCCCTGCGCCGCGCGTTCGCCAACCTGCTGCGCAACGCGTCGGAAGCGATGGGCGGCACGGGCGCGATCGACATCAGCGTCGCGGGCGAAGGTGCGGGACTCGCCGTCACCATCGCCGACCACGGCCCCGGCATCTCGCCCGACCTGCGCCCGCGCATCTTCGAGCCGTACTTCACCACCAAGGCCGACGGCACGGGCCTTGGCCTCGCGCTCGTGCGCGCGACGCTCGAGGCGCACCGCGGCACGATCACCGTGAGCGAGACCCCGGGGGGCGGGGCAACCTTTTCTATCGTCTTTCCTCCACCAACCTCCACCAACCTCCACCAACCTCCACCAACCTCCCGGTGACTCCCCGCGTCCTTCTCGTCGACGACGAAGCGAACATCCGCCGCATGGTCGGCGCGCTGCTCGAGTCCGACGGCTATGAGATCGTTCCGGCGCCCGACGGCACCGCTGCGCTGGCGCGGCTCGCCGAGGATACGCCCGATGTGGTGCTGCTCGATCTGATGATGCCCCCGGGGCCCGACGGCCTCACCACGCTCGAGCAGATCCGCCAGCGCTCGCCCCACGTGCCCGTCGTCATGATGAGCGGCAAGGCGAGCCTCTCCGACGCGGTGCGCGCCACCAAGCTCGGCGCCTTCCAGTTCCTCGAGAAGCCGCTCACCCCCGAAGGCGTGCTCATCGCTCTGCGCGGCGCGCTGGAGCTGGGCCGCACCCTCGCCGAGAACCGCCGGCTGCACGAGGAGCTGGGCCACGCCGATCCGCTGATCGGCGACAGCCGCGCGATGGCAGAGCTGCGCGCCATGATTGCGCGCGTCGCCGCCACCGAGTCGCGCGTGCTCATCACCGGCGAGTCCGGCACCGGGAAGGAGCTGGTCGCCTCGGCGATCCACCGCCAGAGCGCGCGCGGTGCCGCCGGCAAGCCGTTCGTCACGGTGAACAGCGCCGCCCTGCCCCGCGACCTCGTCGAGTCGGAGATGTTCGGCCACGAGCGCGGCGCCTTCACCGGCGCGACCGAGCGGCGCCAGGGCCGCTTCGAGCTGGCCGACGGCGGCACCCTGTTCCTGGACGAAGTCGGCGACCTGAGCGCCGAAGCCCAGGCCAAGCTGCTGCGCGTGCTCGAGACCGGCGTCGTCGAGCGGCTCGGCGGCGAGCGGCCGGTCACGGTCAACGTGCGGGTGCTCGCCGCGACGAACAAGGACCTCGGCCAGGCGGTGCGCCAGGGCCAGTTCCGCGAGGACCTGCTGTTTCGGCTCAACGTGCTGCCGATCCATATCGCGCCGCTGCGCGAGCGCCGCGAAGACGTCGCGCCGCTGGTGCACCACTTCGCGGCGCGCTCGAGCCGCCCCGTGCGGTTCGACGCGGGCGCCCTGGCGCTGTTCACCGCCTATGCCTGGCCCGGCAACGTGCGCGAGCTCGCGAACATCGTGGAGCGGCTCGCCATCCTGGCCCCCGGCGACACGCTCACCGCCGAAGACGTCGCGCGGGTGCTGCCCCAGGACGGGGCGAACGCCCGCCCGGTGAGCGCCGCCGAGGCCTGGCAGGACGTCTCGCTCAGCGACACGCTGGACCGCTACGAGCGCGAGCTGATCGCGCGGGCGCTGTCGGTGGCGCGCGGCAACGTGGCCGAGGCGGCGCGCCGCCTCGCCACCGACCGGGCCAATCTGTACCGCCGCATGCGGCGTCTCGGCATCGACCCGCCGCGCAACTCCACGCCATGACTCTCGAACCCAGGGCCGTGCCATGAGCGCGCTCGCGTTGCTGCTGCTGCTGGTTCAGGACACCACGATCGTCATTCACCCCGACAGCTCGGGCGTCACACTGCAGCCCCGGGCGCTGCCGCGCGCCGTCGCCGAAGAGGTCGTGGCGCTCTACAACGCGTCGACCACCACCCGGCTCGTCGGCCGCACCCGCCTGCCGCAGGGCAACGAATGGCGCGGCACCGTCGCCGTGCGCAACGGCCCCGTGCTCGTCGGCGGCCGGATCCAGGGCACGCTGGTCGTCATCAACGGCGATGCGTCGCTCGACCGCGGCGCGACGGTGACCGGCGACCTGATCGTCGTGGGGGGCATCGCGGAGGTTCCCGGCGAGGCGATGGTGGGCGGCGCCGTCCGCGCGTATCGCGAGCCCCTGCTCTACCGCCTGCGCAACGAAGGCGATGAGATGGTCTACGCCCCCAACCTGCGGCGCCGCCTGTGGAATCCCGGCGCGAGCGTCTCGTGGGGCGAGGCCGACTCGCGCTCCACGCTCACGATCGCGACGGGCGGGACGTTCAACCGCGTCGAAGGGTTGCCGATCGTGTTCGGCCCGCTGTTCGACTGGAAGCTGCGCCAGAACTTCCGGCTCCGCCTCGACGGGCTCGGCGTGTTCCGCTCGGCGGGCGACCTCTCCGACAAACGCAGCGACCTGGGATACATGGTCCGGGCCGAGCTGCGCTCCGGCGACATCAGGCCGGTGGGCCTGCGGCTGCGGGCGTTCGACGTCGCGGCACCGGTCGAGGATTGGGGGCTGCGCGCCGCGGAGGTCGGCTGGAGCGCCTTCGTGTTCGGGCGCGACTACCGCGACTACTACCTGAACAAGGGCGTCGCCGGCCAGATCTTCGTGAACCCCGAACGCCAGCTCGCGCTGGGACTCGAGCTGCGGCGCGAGTGGCAGACCAGCGTCGCCACGCGCGACCCATGGACGGTATTCCGCAACGCCGACCCCTGGCGTCTCAACCCGCCGATCGACGACGGCCATTACACCACGATCAGCGCGACGGCCACGCTCGACTCGCGCAACGATTACGTCACTCCGACGTCGGGCTGGCTGGCGCGGGTCACGTTCGAGCGCAGTGCGAGCCGCGACGTCGTGCCGCAGACCGCCGTCCCGGCGACCGTGCGCGAGCCCATCCCCACTGACGGCTCCTACGCCTTCCGCCGCCTGTTCCTCGATGTGCGGCGCTACGCGCGCATCAGCCCGTCCGGCCGCCTCAACCTCCGGCTCGTCGCCGGAGGGTGGATGGGCGGCGATCCGCTGCCCCTGCAGCGCCGCCTCTCGCTCGGCGGCCCGGCGCCCCTGCCCGGCCATCCGTTCCGCGCCACCGCGTGCAGCCGCGACGTCAGCGATTCCGCGTTCGCCGGCTCGCTGCTCGCCGCCTGCGACCGCGTCGTGGCGTTCCAGGCCGAGTATCGCGGCCACGTGAAGCTCAACTGGAGCTACACCCCCGGGCGCGACGACCCCGAAGACGAAACCGGCGGCGGGCCGCTGTTCTGGGTCGAAGGGCTCGACCTCGTCTTCTTTGCCGACGCGGGCCAGGCCTGGCTCGTCGGCAACGGACCGGGCCGCGTGCCGGCGGACAAGCTGCCGAACTTCGATGGCTGGCTCGTGGACGTGGGGCTCGGCGTGGATTGGGGCGGATTCGGCGTGTACATCGCGAAGGCGGTCACCACCGGCGAACGATTGCGCTTCACGGTCAGGCTCGACCACCGGTTCTAACGGTGCGACTCCGCCGCCGGCCGGGCGTCCTGCTCTGCGCGGGGGCCGTGACGCTCGGATTGTCGTTCTCCGGGCGGCTCGCGGCGCAGAGCGGCGCGCCCGCCCTGACGGTGACCGTGCTCAGCACGGTGCCGCGCGTGCGCAGCACCGGGCTGCTCGGCGACGGCCGGTTCGTCGCCTTGATGCGCTCAGGGTTCCCGCTGCGGCTGCGCTACCGGCTCGAGCTGTGGAAGGTCCGCTCGAGCTGGTTCGACCAGTACGTGCGCGAGGCGACGTGGGACGCCGTCGTGCGGCACGATCCGCTGGCGGACGACTTCGTGCTGATCCGGACCGGCCCGGGCGGGCAGCGGCTGGGCCCGGTGACGCGCTACGCCACGGTGGACGAGCTGACCCGCGCCCTCGAGATCCCCTACACGGTCACGCTGCGCACCAGCGGTGCCGGGCGCGGCCGCTTCTACTTCGTCGCGCGGCTCGATGCCACGACCCTGAACGACACGGATCTCGAAGAGCTGTCGCGCTGGCTGGCGGGCGATGTGGGACCGGCGGTGTCGGGCGAGGGCAACATCGGTGAGGCGTTGGTGCGGGGGGCGCAGCGGGTGCTGGTGCGGCTCGCCGGATTACCGCGGCTGAGCCTCGAGGCGCGGAGTCCTAGGTTCCGAATTGACGGTCGATAGCGCCGCGAATCTCGTCGAGCGAGGCACCGCGCGCTGCGAGCTGCGCCGCGAGCATCGCCTCCCCCATGCAGACGTCGCAGTAGGCCCCGTGCTCCGACTCGAAGCAGGTGAGCAGCGAGCGGTGCCCCGCGTGCTTCGAGCAATCGCAGTGGCAGTACACGCCGTCCAGCGCCGGCGCCGCGGCGCGCGCGGCCGCATAGGCTTCGACGGCGCCCGGCGTGCGCGGAATGGCGCTGCCCGCCAGCACACGGG
>JBOHSP010000044.1:0-1746 GCA_050733275.1 Gemmatimonadales bacterium | reverse complement strand
GCCGACACCTGGGCGACGGAAATCGGCGCCCGCTCCCGCACGCCGCCCCGGCTCATCATCGGCGGCGCCCCGGTGCCCCCCGGGACCTCCGGGGGTATCACCGCCCGGGGCACGGCCGGGGGCGTGCTGGGGGCGGCGGTGATGGCCGGATTGTCCGTCGCGCTGCGCCCGCGCAGCGTTGCCAACCCCGGTGAGCTCGCGGTGCTGGTCGGCGTCGCCGCGATCGTGGGCATGGTGGTCGACTCGCTGCTCGGCGCCACGTTGCAAGGCCGTTACGAGTGCCCGGAGTGCCGCGTGCGCACGGAGCGTCGCGCGGCGCTGTGCCACGCTCCGGTACGGCTGATCCGAGGGACACGGTGGCTGGACAACGACACGGTCAATCTGGCGGCCACGCTGGCCGGCGGCGGACTCGCGGCCCTGGGCGGGAGCGCGCTGTCGCGCTGGTGATCGCGCTCGTGATCCTGCTCCTCACCGCAGCCTGCGACACCGGGCTCCGCGTCGTGGGATACGGCACGGCAGGGAGCGGGGGCGGCAGCGGCGTCACCGGCGGCACCGGCGGGGGGGCCGCGGCGCTCGTCGGCGTCTGGCGGAGCGTCAGCCAGCTGCCGCTCAGCAGCGGCGAGATCCGGGTGCTCGACGTCCGCTGGACGTTTGGATCGGGCGGCGACTGCGACCGCACGCGCATCCAGACGCTCGTCAGCGGAAACGCCGGAACCGAGAGCACCGACACGATCGCCTGCACGTACGTGTTCGCCGGCTCGAGCGTCACGGTCACATTCGCCGGATCGTCGGTCCCTTCGCAACTCTCCGTGGCGTTCTCGGGCGGCGATCTGCTGCTGGCCGGCACGCGCTTCACGCGCATCGGCTAGCCCGGTGACGCGCTGGGACGTGGTGGTCGTGGGCGCGGGCCCCGCGGGCGCGGCCACCGCGCTGCTGCTCGCCCGCAGCGGCGCCCGGGTGCTGCTGCTCGATCGCGCCCGCTTCCCCCGCGACAAACCCTGCTCGGAGTACCTGAGTCCCGGCGCGACCCGCGTGCTCGAGCGCCTGGGCGGCGGCGTGCTCGCGGCGGTGGCGGCCGCTGCGCCCGCGCGGCTCGCCGGGATGAAGATCGTCGCGCCGAGCGGCGCGTCCGTCGTGGGACGCTTCGAGCAGTCCAGCTATGCCCTGCCCCGCACGCGCCTCGACCTGATCCTCCGCCAGGCCGCCGAGCGAGCCGGCGCGGAAGTCCGGGAGGGCGTGAAAGTCGAAGATCTGCTGCACGATCGCGGCGCGGTGGGCGGCGTCGTGGCGACAACGGCCGCCGGGAGCGCGGAGCCGTATCGTGCACGCATCGTCGTGGGCGCCGACGGGTTGCGCTCGGTCGTCGCGCGGCGGCTGCGCCTGGTACGCCGCTCGTTGCCGCGGCGCGTCGCGTTCTCCGCGCACGTCGCGGACGCGCGCGACGTGCGGGACCTCGGCGAGATGCACGTCGGCCGGCACGGCTACGTGGGGCTGGGCCCGATCGGCGACGGCCTGACGACCGTGGCGCTGGTCGTGCCCGCGGCGGACGCGGCGCGCGGCCGGCGATTCTTCGCTGAGCTCGACGCCTTCCCCGGACTCGCCGGCCGGTTCGATCCGGCGCGGCTGGTACGACCGGTGCTCGCGACCGGGCCGTTCGCGCAGTGGTCGCGCCGGCCCGCGGCCCGCGGCGTCGCGCTCGTGGGCGACGCGGCGGCTTTCTTCGATCCGTTCACCGGCCAGGGCATC
>JBOHSP010000043.1:0-3580 GCA_050733275.1 Gemmatimonadales bacterium | reverse complement strand
GATCGAGCGGCCCCGCGTCTCGGCGTCGGTTTGGCTCAACGGCCGGGTCAGCGGGACGTACACATCGAGCGCCGCCGCCAGCGCGTCGCTGCGCTACTTCGTTACGCCCACGGTCGCGCTCGAGGCGGCGGGCGGCAGCTACCTGCGCGACCCGTTCCAGGGCTTGCCGCGTGCCGGGTTCATCACCGCGGCCGTGCGGCTGTTCCAGGCGCCGCGCGAGCTGCTGCCAACCGTCTCGACCCGCCCCCGCCCCCGCCCCGGGCCACCGCCGCTCATCGCCCAGCGCCGCGGCGGCGGCGATACCGTGGTCGTGCGGTTTCGCATGGACGCGCGCCGCTCGCTCGCCATCGCCGGCGACTGGAACGCCTGGGCGCCCGTCCCCCTGCGCCCCCTCGGCGACGACATCTGGGAGGCCGTGCTCGTGCTGCCGCGCGGGACCTATCACTTCAATCTGCTGGTCGATGAGGAAGAATGGGTCGTGCCCGGCGGCGTGGCCGTCATCTCCGACGGTTTGGGGGGCCTGGTAGCTGTCTTGACGGTGCTATGACTTGACGGTCGGCCAGCAATCCCCTACCGTGGCGGCGGCAGTCCCCCAGTCCAGGCGGTCCTCTCTCTCGCGAGGTGCCCGATGGGCAAGATCAACCTCCCCAAGGTCATCGTAGGCGGGTTGCTGGCCGGCGTCGTCCTCAACGTCATCGATTATGTCACGTACGGCGTCGTCCTCAAGGACCAGATGGCAGCGGCCATGCAGGCCCTCAACCAGCCGGCGGTGCCGGACAGCGCCATTCCCATCTTCGTGGTGCTCGATTTCGTGTTCGGCATCTTCCTGGTGTGGCTGTACGCGGCGATGCGCCCACGCTTCGGTGCGGGACCGGGCACGGCCGTGAAAGCCGGGCTCGCGGCGTGGTTCGTGGCGGGCCTGATGCACGCGCTGTTCGAGATGCCGATGGGCCTGATGCCGCAGAGCCTGATGTGGACCGGCGTCGTTGTGGCGCTGGTGGCGATGCCGCTCGCCACCGTGATCGGCGCGAAGTTCTATACTGAGGGCGCGGGCATGGGAGCCGGTGCCGGGATGGGTGCGGGGATGGGCGCGCGCATGTAGCGGCATCCGCTACGAGAGGAAATGCAAACCCGCCGGACGATCGCCCGGCGGGTTTTGTCCTTACCGTATTCCATGACCCCATCTCCACGAATTTTTGGAGACGGGGGTCAGGGGGTGAGGCACTCAGTAGTTGAAGCGCAACGTCACGCCGAGCGTGCGGGGCTGGTTGGTGAGATAGCCCACGCGGGCGCGGGACCCCCGCTCCCGGTCGAGCGCCAGGAACGCCACCTCGTCGAACACGTTGTTCAGGAACAACGCGACGTCCCACGTGTCGCGTATTAGGCCGACGCGCAGGTTGACGATGTTGTAGGCCGGCAGCTCCGGGTTGAACGTGAACAGGGTCTGAGTCAGCGGTCCACCGATGGTCTGACCGGTCTCGCCCTGGGGGGTTGTGTCTCTCACGAAGCTCAACAAGTCGACGGTGCCGAAGGGGCAGCCTGCCTGGCCCGGCGGACAGATACCAGTGCCATGGTCGTCGATGGCCGTGAAGCGCGAGCCCACATGCTGATAACTTCCGGTGATAAACGCACGGCCCTGCCCCATGGGCCAGGAGTACGTCGCGGCGGTGGTTACCTGGACCTTCGGCACGCTCGGCAGGCGGTTGCCTTCGGCCATGCCGGAGACCGGCTGCCCCGCCGAGAGCACGGTGGACTTGAGCTCCGAGTCGTTGAGGCCGGCTGCGACCGAAAAATCGAAGTTGTCGCTCGGACTCGCCGTGAACTCCAGCTCGACGCCCTGGCTGCGGGCCTTGTCCACGTTGAAGATCAGCCGCGAGGAGCACGAGCCGGCGGTCACAGTCAACTGCAGATCGCGGATGTCCATGTAGAACGCGGACACGTTGAACGTGGCGCGGCCCCCCGCCAGCACCGACTTCGCGCCGATCTCGTAATTCCACGCCGTCTCGTCTTTCCACGTATCCCGCCCACCGAACGTCTGCAGATCCTCCGCCGTGCACAGCGGCACGTTGAGCGGGTCGTTGATGCCGCCCAAACGGAACCCGCGCGAGGCCTGCGCGTTGAGCGTGAGCGCGTCCGAGACCTCCACGCTTACGATGAACCGCGGCGCGATGCCGTCGGCCTTGGTCGCGCCAGGCTGCGAAACGAGCTTCGTCCCAGTGCTGTCGTTGCCGAAAATGCCGTCGAAGATCTGCGCCCGCTCTTCGTCGAAGTCGTAGTAGCGCAGTCCGCCCGTGAGATCGAGCCGGTCGGTCACCGACACCGTCGCTTCCCCGAAGAGAGCGAACTGATCGAGTTCGTAATCCAGGTCGGAGTAGAACAGCACGTCCCGGGGCGCCCGGATGCCCTCGGTGGGGATGCCGGACAGCTCCTCGAACCGCCGCACCAGAAGACTTTGGCCGTAGTGCCGCCGGTTGGTGCTGTAGAACGCGCCGACCACCCAGCGAAGCTGCCCCTGAGCCCCCGACAACCGCGCTTCCTGCGTGAACACCTGCGCGAGCGTCGCATCGTCGAGCGGCGCGTCGAGCGTGTAGACCTCCTCGGGGAGGGGGATGGTCCCACCGGTGATGCTCGACGTCAGCGCGCCGGCGTCGCGCACCACGAGCACGTCGCGATAGGTATAGGACGTGATAGACGTCAGGCTGGTCGCGCCGAAGTTCAGGCGCCAGTTGATGTCGCCGAGCAGGAAGTCGTCGGTGAACGGCTCTTCGATCTGCGTGAACAACTGGCGCTCGCCAAGGTCGATCGCCGGGCGCGTCGTAGTGAAGGGGTTGGCGAGGATGTTGTACGCGTCGATGCGGTTCCAGCCGTCCGCCCGCACGCGCTGGTAGACGAGGCGCGGCGTGATCGTGAACCGCTCGTTCGGGCTGAAGCGGAGCGCGAACCGCGCGCCGGTCCGATTACTGCTGTTCACGTCTTCATTGACCTGGAAATTGGGCTGCACCGCATCCATCCAGCCGCCGGTACGCGTGCTGTAACCGACCACGCGGAAGGCGGCGCGATCGCTCAGGGGGACGTTGAAACCGAGCTTGGCGCTGTTGCCCGGCGCACCCTCATCGACCCAGTCGATGCCCGCCTCGCCGAACGTGCTGCTCGCGCCGAGCTCGGGAGGATTCGTGATGTAGCGCACCGTGCCGGACAGCGAGCCCGCGCCGAACAGCGTGCCCTGCGGCCCGCGCAGCACCTCCACGCGGCCGACATCGAACAGGTCGAGATCCGGCGTGAACAGCGACAGCGACACCGGCGAGTCATCGAGATAGACGCCCACCTGCTCCTTGACGCCGGGCTGGTCGCGGGCGATCTGGCCGGAGGAGGCACCGCGGATCGCGACCTGGCTCTGGCCGGGTCCCAGGTTCTGCACACTGAACCCCGCCACGTTCTGCGCGACCGCCTCGATGTTGTCGGCGCCACGTAGCCGCAGCATCTGCTCGGTGGGCGCCGCGATCGAGAACGGCACTTCCTGGATCTC
The DNA here is from genome assembly GCA_050733275.1 of Gemmatimonadales bacterium. Classification (GTDB taxonomy): domain Bacteria; phylum Gemmatimonadota; class Gemmatimonadetes; order Gemmatimonadales; family GWC2-71-9; genus 20CM-2-65-7. The sequence goes on along the minus strand of JBOHSP010000043.1, from coordinate 54 downwards.
CTGCTCGCGCAGCATGGCCGTCACCGTCACCGCCTCGAGCTCGAGCGCCTGCAT
>JBOHSP010000042.1:0-5152 GCA_050733275.1 Gemmatimonadales bacterium | reverse complement strand
GTATCGGGAGGCATCGACACGAACGACGCTTCCCGTGCAAATCCGCAATCCGCAATCCGCAATCCGCAATTCCCGGGACCATGGCTGACCTACAGGCAGCGGAGCTCGGCCGCTTCGGCCCCTACGGCGGCCGCTACGTCCCCGAGACGCTGATGCACGCGCTCGACGAGCTGGCGCGCGTCTACGCCGAGGCCAGCGCCGACCGCGGCTTCTGGTCCGAGCTCGACGAGCTGCTGCGGAGCTATGTGGGACGACCCACGCCGCTCAGCGACGTGCCGCGTTTGTCGGCGCAGGTCGGCGCGCAGGTGCTGCTCAAGCGCGAAGATCTGAACCACACGGGCGCGCACAAGATCAACAACACGCTCGGTCAGGTCCTGCTGGCGCGCCGCATGGGCAAACGCCGCATCATCGCGGAGACCGGCGCGGGCCAGCACGGCGTCGCCACCGCGACGGTGTGCGCGCGCTTCGGCCTCGAATGCGTCGTCTTCATGGGCGAGGAGGACATGCGGCGCCAGCGCCTCAACGTCTACCGCATGGAGCTGATGGGCGCGACGGTCGTGCCCGTCACGTCGGGGACGCGTACGCTGAAGGATGCCACCAACGAGGCGCTGCGCGACTGGGTCACGCATGTCACCACCACGCATTACATCATCGGTTCGGTCGTGGGGCCCGATCCGTTCCCGCGGCTGGTGCGGGATTTTCAGGCCGTGATCGGCCGGGAGGCGCGCGCGCAGGTGCTCGAGCGCGCTGGCCGGCTGCCGCACAGCGTGGTGGCCTGCGTGGGCGGCGGCTCCAACGCCATCGGTATCTTCGCCGCGTTTCTCGATGACGCCGCTGTCGAGTTGATCGGGGTCGAAGCGGCGGGGGAGGGAATCGCGAGCGGCCGCCATGCGGCGACGCTGGGCGCCGGGCGCGCGGGCGTGTTTCACGGCAGCAAGAGTTATCTGCTGCAGGACGCCGGCGGCCAGGTGCAGGCGGCACACAGCGTCTCCGCGGGGCTCGATTATCCCGGCGTCGGGCCTGAACACGCTTACCTGAAAGACAGCGGGCGCGTATTCTATGACGCGGTCACGGACCGGGCTGCCCTGGACGCGTTCGCCGCCCTCTCGCACCTGGAGGGGATTCTCCCGGCGCTGGAGAGCGCCCACGCCGTCGCCTGGGTGCTGGCGCAGGGGGAGGGGGCGGGGGGCGGGGGCCGCTGGCGGTCCGACGACATCGTGCTGATCAATTTGAGCGGCCGGGGCGACAAGGACGTCGCGCTGGTCGCAGAGCTTACGGGAGCGACGCCGTGACGAATCCCGCGGTCCCCGAGCTGGCCCTGCCGCCCTCGCAGCTCGAGGAGCTGATGCAGGTCGTCAGTAAGGGCATGCGGGCGACGCAGTTGTACCTGCCCAACAACCCCGTGTACCAGCGCGCCGTCGACAACCTCCGCAACGCGTTCCGGCAGATCTGGCGGTCCACGGACGACCTCATCTTCGACATCGGCGAGACGGAGATCCGCTGGGAAAATCACGTCGTCTACCGGCAGGAGCAGCGCAACGAGAGCATCGCCTGGACGCTGTACAAGGACGGCGTCCGCTCGCTCGCGCTCAAGCCCGGCGTGGAAGACGTCGAGATCGTGCGGTTTTTGGGCGTGCTGCAGCGGGCGAAGAATCTCCAGGCCGACGCGCCGGATGATTTGCTGACGCTGCTGTGGGCCGAGGACTTCCAGTTCATCAGCTATACGTTCCGCGAGCTGGCGAGCGAGAGCGCGGTGCCCATCGAGCGCAGCGAGGCGGCCTTGCCGGCGGCGGGCGGCGCCGCGGGAGGCGACGCGGTGCCCGGCGGTGCCGAGCCGGCCACGGTGCGCCGCCAGGTGGAGGAAGAGGCGCCGCCTCGCGCGGGCGTGGTCTCGATCGATGACTTCGACACCACGCTGTATTTCCTGGACGACAGGGAAATCGAGTATCTCCAGAAGGAGATCGAGCGCGAGTATGCGCAGGACCTGCGGCACAACGTGCTGGCGATGCTGTTCGATCTGCTCGAGCTGCAGACCTACGGCACGGTTCGCGCCGAGCTGCTGTCGATCCTCGAGAACTTCATCCCTTATCTCCTGAGCGCTGGCGACTTTCGCTCCGTGGCCTTCATCCTGCGCGAGAGCCGGGTGATCCAGCAGCGGGCCCGCGAGCTGATCGCCGAGCATCGCCAGTCGCTGGAGCGGCTGCCCGCCCGGCTGTCGCACGCGGAAGCGCTTGCCCAGCTGCTGCAGTCGCTGGACGAGGCCGCGGGGCATCCCAGCGAGGAGGAGCTGAGCGAGCTGTTCACCGAATTGCAGGCCGAGGCGCTCGTGACGCTGATGGGCTGGTTGCCGCGGCTCACGAACGAGCGCGTGCGCGAGCTGGTGAAGACGTCTGCCGAGCGCCTGGCGCAGACGCACGCGGCGGAAGTGCTCAAGGCGCTCGCCAGCGACAATCCCACCGTGCAGATCGAGATGGTGCGGCTCGCCGGCCGGCTGCGCCTGCCCGGCGCCCCCGACGGCATGGGGCCGCTGCTCGAGCGCGGCGACCGCGACCTCAAGCTCGCGATCGTCGAAGCGCTGATCACGATCGCGAGCCCCAACGCCACCCGCATGCTGGAGCAGGCGATCGAGGATGAGGATCGCGAGGTGCGGATCGCCGCGGTGAAGTTTCTCAGCCAGCGCGGGCACCGCAACGCCTTTCCGCGCATCGAAGCCGCCGTGCTGGACACCAAGCTGCGCGACGCCGATCTCACCGAAAAGATGACGTTCTTCGAAGCCTTCGGCGCCCTGGCGGGCGCGGCCGGCGTCCCCGTCCTCGAGAAGATTCTCGCGGCCAAGGGCGGCCTGCTCGCGCGCAAGGAGGACCCCGAGACGCGTGCCTGCGCGGCGATGGCGCTGGGCAAGATCCGCACGCCGGCGGCGCGCGAGATCCTCCAGAAGGCCGCGCACGACCGCGAGCCGCTGGTGCGCAACGCGGTGAGCCGCGCGCTGCGCGAGCCCGGGGCCGGCGGAGCAACGGGGCCCGCCGCGGGGACCGGGAGCGCCGCGTGACCGAGCCCGGCAAGCGCCAGTCGCTGCTCGAGACCGTCCAGACCACGGACGGATTCCTGCGGCACGCCGGGCGCGAGTTCCTGGTCGTGCTGTACACCGCGGTCCGCTCACTCAAGCTCTATCCGGTCGAGAACGCCCAGGTGCAGCGAGCGCTGGACGACCTCGCCGCGACCACCAAGCAGATCCTCGACGTGGAACGCGAGCTCGAGGTGCGGCTCCAGGGCGAGTTCATGTTCGTGAACTCGACCCGCCTGCGCCTCGATCTCGACAACTACGCCTCCTTCTCCCACCTCCTCAACCTGCTGGGGCAGTGCGGCATCGGTGCCGTGCGAGTAGACGAGGGCGTCGACCGGCGGCAATTGCAGATCTTCGTGTCGCTGCTGCTCGCCTACGCGGCGAAGGAAGCCAGCCCGAACAAGCTATTCGAGCTGGCGCAGAAGCTGAGCGACGGCGGCGTCACCTTCATCACCGTCGAGCCCCCGCTCGAGGCGGAGGAGGACGTCGAGGAGGAGGAGCGCCAGAAGGAGGCCGCCAAGCGCACCTACGCGCGCTCGGTGGCGGTGACCAAGGAGGTCATCAACAGCATCCGCATGGGCCGCACCGCCAACGTCAAGAAGGTGAAGCGGGCGGTCCAGGCGATCGTCGACCAGGTGCTGAACAACGAATCGTCGCTCGTGGGCCTCACCACACTGCGTGACTACGACGAATACACGTTCACGCATTCGGTGAACGTCTGCATCTTCTCGGTCGCGCTGGGCCGCAAACTCGGACTGAGCAAGCTGCAGCTCTACGACCTCGGCATCGCCGCGTTGTTTCACGACGTGGGCAAGTCGCGCGTGCCGCTCGAGGTGCTGAACAAGGAGGGCGGGCTCACCGAAGAGGAATGGCGCATCATCCAGGCGCATCCCTGGCTCGGCGTGCTCACGCTGTTCGGCCTGCGCGGCTACGGGGAGATTCCCTACCGCAGCATGATCGGCGCCTACGAGCATCACATGAAGATCGACCTCACCGGCTACCCCAAGTCGATCCGGCCGCGCGTGCTCTCGATTTACTCGAAGATCATTGCCGTCGCCGACGGGTTCGACGCCGCGACCAGCCGACGCGTGTATCAGACGGTGCCGATCCAGCCCGACCAGGTGCTGAAGGAGATGTGGGAGAACCCGCGCCGCGGCTACGACGCCGTCGTGGTCAAGGCGTTCATCAACCTGATCGGCATCTACCCGGTCGGGACCTGCGTGATTTTGGACACGTACGAGGTGGCCGTCGTCCACGCGGCGAACGCGGACGTGGCGCACGTGCACCGGCCGGTGGTCCGCCTCGTCACCACCCCCGACGGCGCGCTGCTGCAGCCCGGCACCATCGTCGATCTCTCCGAACGGGATGCGAACGGCACCTACCCGCGCACCATCGTCAAGGTCACCGATCCCCTCAAGTACGGAATCAACGTCAGCGACTACTTTGTCTGACGCGCGCGCCGGCCTGTGGCAGGCGCGGCAGGGCGGGGCGCTGATCGCGTACCTCACCGCCGGCTTTCCCACCGCCGCCGCCTCGCTCGAGGCGCTGCGGCGCGCCGCCGCCGCCGGTGCCGACGTGGTCGAGGTGGGCGTGCCCTTCTCCGATCCGCTGGCCGACGGCCCGACGATCCAACGCACCACGCAGGTCGCGCTGGCGCAGGGCATGACGATGGCGGGCGTGCTCGATCTCATCCGGCAGGCCCGGCTCGCCGTGCCGGCCGTGATCATGACGTACGTGAATCCCGTGCTGGCGTACGGGGTGGACCGCTTCCTGGCGGATGCGCGCGCCGCGGGCGCGGCGGGCGTGCTGCTCACCGATCTGCCTGCCGGCGCGGACCCGGCGCTCGAGGACGCCGTCGCCGCGAGCGGGCTCGCCCTGATCCGCCTGATCGCCCCGACCACGACGGACCAGCGGCTCGCGGAGGCGGTGGCAGGCGCGACCGGCTTCGTCTACTTGATCTCGCGCCTCGGTGTCACCGGCGCGCGCGCGCACGTCCCGCCGGATCTCGCGGCGCAGGTGGCGCGGGTGCGGCGCGCCACGCGGCTGCCGGTGGCGGTCGGGTTCGGGATCGCGACGCCGCCGCAGGCC
>JBOHSP010000041.1:0-1550 GCA_050733275.1 Gemmatimonadales bacterium | reverse complement strand
TGCCGCCGGACCTCCGGGTGGGCGTGACCGAGCGCGTCCCGCACGGCGGTGGCATCGAGGCGGCGCGCGTCCGCCGCGGCGAGCAGCGCGGCGAGCTGCCCCACGACGGTTTCGTCGACCCGCTGCTGCGCCTGCGCCCGTCCGGCGAGGAGGAGAAGAAGGAGCGCGGCGCTAGAGACGGACGGGGTCCGGCGCGGGCTCGAGCACATCACAGGCGGGCTCCGGAATGCGGGACAACGCGTGCTGCGCATTGAGTGCGATGAGCGATGTTTCGGCAGTGGCGAGTAACGACTCGGTGTCGTCCTGCTCCACGGCGTATCCGAAGACGACGCGACGCGACCCGCGCTCGCGCACCCAGCATCGCACGCGGATCAGGTCGTCATAGCGCGCCGGCCGGCGATAGCGAATCCGCACGTCGGTCACGGCGAGGTACACCCCCGCCGCTTCCAATTCCTTGTAGGACACCCCCCGCTCGCGCAGGTGTTCCGTGCGCGCCATGTCCAGCCACACGAGATAATTCGCGTGGTACACGACGCCCATCTGGTCGGTCTCGGAGTAGTTGACGCGGTGGCGCACCGCAGTGATCACGCCCGTGCCCCGCGCCCCCCGGCCCCCGCCCCCCTGCCCCCCTGCCCCGGCCCTCGACCCACCTACTCGCCGTAGGGAATCCAGATGTTCTTCACTTCCGAGGCGCGGCGCAGGAATTCCCGCCCCTCGCCCTGGCGGGGTTCGAGCCAGTCGCGCGGCGGCGTGATGGTCCAGGTGCGCTTCATGTTCGCGGCGCTCGCGAATTCGACGGCCTTGGCGCCGGCGGGACCGCCACAGTACCACACGCCGTCCACGTCGTCGTGCTCCGCCAGGACCTGCGCGAGCGCGTCCTTGGGGCCGGTGATCACGTTGACGGTGCCATCGGGCACGTCCGACGTCTCCAGCACGGTATAGAACTCGGTCGCGGCGAGGGGATGGCGCTCCGAGGGGATGGCGATCACCGCGTTGCCCAGGGCCAGCGCCGGCGCGAGCAGCGACACGAATCCCAGCAGCGGGAATTCGTCGGGCGCGGCGATGCCCAGCACGCCGACCGGCTCGTGCATCGCCAGCGTCACGCCGCGCAGCGGGGTATGGTGCACCGCGCCGTCCCACTTGTCGGCCCAGGCGGCGTAGGTGAACAATCGGGCGATCGCGGCGGCCACCTCGCGCTCGCCGGCGGCCGCGCCGCCGCCCGTCAGGGCCGCAACGCGCGCCGCGTATTCCGCACTCCGGGTCGCGAGGTTCTCGGCGATGTAGTAGAGGACCTGGGCGCGGGCGTGCCCGCCGGCCCCGCCCCCACCCCATCCCACCGCCGCGTGCGCCGCCTCGACGGCGTTGCGCACGTCCTTGCGATTGCCTTCGGCCACCTCGCCCAGCACCTGGCCGTCCGCCGCGACGATGCGCCGGGCGTAGCCCTGATCGGGCCGGACCTGCTTGCCGCCGATGAAGAGCTTGTAGGTCCGATCCACCGGGGGTAGAGACAATTGCGGATTGTGGATTGCGGATTGCGGATTGTGCGTGGC
>JBOHSP010000040.1:0-16446 GCA_050733275.1 Gemmatimonadales bacterium | reverse complement strand
ATGCGCTCGTGAACCCCTATCGCCCCATTTCGGCGAAGGCGACGGCGGTGCACGGGTACACGGATGCCGACGTGGCGGAGGCTCCGCCGTTCAGCGCCGTGTTCCCGCAGTTTCGCGCCTTTGTGGGTTCCGACGTCCTCATCGCCCACAACGGCCAGAAGTTCGACATCCCGGTGCTGCGCCGGCTCGCGTCGGGTCACGACGGCGTCGACACGCTGCTCTTTTACGACACGCTCCCACTGGTCCGCTCGCTCTCGCAAGACAGCGGCAGGCTCGAGGATGTCGCGCGGCGCTGCGGGATCGAGGTCGGCCGCGCGCACCACGCGCTCGATGACGCGATCACCCTGGCCCAAGTGTACGGCGAGCTCGAGCGGCAGCGCGTGATCCGGGCGCGCAAGGCCGTGCTGGTGAATGTGCTGGATTACCTGGGGTTGGCGCTCGCACTCGAGCAGCCGGGGAACGAGCAACGGGAAACGGGAAACGAGCGGGCGGCGCTGTTCGACCTCGCGCGCACGCGCACGCTCGGCCCGTACAGCGACGCGCTCGAGTTCTATGCTATGGAACGCGAACGCAGCGGCACCGGCGCGCCGCCGGTCGAGGAGGTCATCCGCCGCCTCGGCGGACGGAAGCTGATGGAGCGCCTGCGGGCCCAGCGCGACCCGGCGCAGCGGTATCCCGCGGCCGTCGCGCGACTGCATGGACTGATCGCCCCGTCAGGGGGTGAGGCCCTGGAAAACGCCATCGACCGGCTGCTGGAGCGCATCGCGCTCTCGACTTCCGACGGCGTCGAGCTCGCGCCCGACCGAGTCAACCTGCTCACGCTGCATGCGACCAAAGGCCTCGAGTTCTCGCGCGTGTACATCGTCGGGGTGGAAGACTACGAGATCCCCGGCTATCAGGCCGCGGTGAACACCATCAAGGACGAAATCGAGGAAGCGCGGCGGCTGCTCTATGTGGGGATGACTCGGGCGCGCGACCGGCTCGTGCTCACGCGGGTCGAGCGCCGCTTTGGCCGCGATGCGGGGGGGAGCTCGCTGCTGGAAGCCCTGCAAGAAGCCGTACCGTCTCGATAGTATCCGCCTCGTCGGGCTTCTTGTCACTGCGGTAACGGATCACGCGAGCGAATCGCAACGCCAGCCCGCCCGGGTACCGAGTACTCGCCTGCAAGCCGTTGAACGCGATCTCCACCACGAGCTCTGGCCTTACCTCCACACCGTTTCCGACCTCCCGCACCTTCAACTCCTGCAGCTTGGTCGTCTGCCATTTCAAAAGCTCGTCGGTCATCCCTTTGAACGTCTTGCCGAGCATCACGAACCCGCCGGCCGGGTCACGCGCGCCGAGGTGCAAGTTGGAAAGCCACCCGTGGCGGCGCCCGTGCCCCCACTCGGCAGCGAGGACCACGAGGTCGAGCGTGTTGGCGCGCTTGATCTTTATCCACGCTCCCGCCCGCCGCCCGGCGACGTAGGGAGTCTCGAGGCCCTTGGCCATGAGCCCTTCATGGCCGGCCGCGATCGCCTGCTCGAAGAACGCTTCCGCCTCTTGGGCGTCGGCCGTGACGAGACGCGGCGGGCGGTGCGATTCGGGGACGCGCTCGGCGAGCACCCGGGATCGCGTCGCGTATGGCTGATCGAGCAGTGACGTCCCATCGACGTAGAGGATGTCGAAAAAGAACGGCACGATCGTGACCGACTTGCGCATCGTCTCCTGGAACGGCAGTGGTCGGTTATCGGTCGTCAGTGCGAGCGCCTCGCCGTCCAGAATCACGTCCTGCACCTTCAGATCCTTCACCACGTCGACCACCTCCGGAACGTCCTCCGTAATGTCGTTCAACAATCGCGAATAGACGCGCACGTCGCGGGCGGTCCGATGGACCTGCACGCGCAGGCCATCGAGCTTGTGCTCGAACGCCGCGGGACCGAGCTGGGCGAGCGCGTCGCTCACGTGCGTCGCGGTCTTCGCCAGCATCGGCTGGATCGGGCGAAACAGCTCGATCGAGAAGCTCGCGAGATCGCCCCGGGCCACCGCGCCGAGGTTCCCGGCCAGCATCACCGCGCGGCGCACGTCGGCGGCCGGCAGCTCCAGCGCCTTCGCCACGGCTTCGACCATCAGCCCCTCGAGTGCCCCCTGGCGCAGCTCGCCGGTCAGTAGCCGAACGAGAAAGTCTTGCTCTTCCGCCGTCGCTCTCGCGAAGAGATCGCGAAGCAGTTTGGTCTTGGCTGCGGCCGAGCCCCTGCCCACCGCGCGCGCCACCGCGTTCAGCACCTCCACACCCTCCACAACCTCCACCATCGCCTCCCGCGCGGGCTGCACCCGCGCGGCCTGCAGCGTCGCCCACCCCACGCCGACACGCTGGGGCACGGCCCCGGATAAATACGCGATCACCGTTTCGACCTCCTCCGGGCCGGCCCGTTTCAGGAGGTCGGCCAGCAGCGCGATCTTCGCGAGCCGACCGGACGTGGCGGCGACTTGCCGGGATGTCTCGACGAGGTCAGACAGTAGCATGGCGGGAATCTACTTCTGGGAGGACGCCAACTCCCGTAACCTCTCCAGCAGCCGCACCATCGCCCACGTATCCCGCTGACAGTAGTCGAGCAGATCCTTCCGCACCCGGTCGCGCTCTTCGGGCGCGATCTTCTGCGCCACGAACAGCAGCCGGGCGATCTCGACGCTCGCCACGAGCCCATCGACGATCACGAGATCGTCGTAGGTGAGATCGGGGACGAGCGGCGTCAGCACGTACTTGAGCGAGAAGCTGCCGCGGAAGCCGGGATGATAGACGTGGTCCCGCATCACCGGCAGCAGGTCGATCAGCTTGTGCTCGAGCTCCTCGAGCGCGGATCGCAGCTCCGGCACCGCCTGCTGCAATCCCTTGATCCGTGACTTCTCGAAATGCGAGTACGTCGCGACGCGCTCGGCGCCGCTCGTCGCCTCCACCATCAGGCGCGCCAGCTCGGGCCGGCAGTCGTTCGGACCCTCGGCGAGGTACTCGGCGTGCGAGTAGGTGCCGTCGCCGTTTGCCTGGTGATAGCTGAACTGCGCCGGCGCCTGCTCCCACGGCGCCATCCCGGGCCAGACCGGAACCGCCCGCTGTATCGTCTCGAAATCGAGGAACCCCATTTTACAGTTGAACGGCGCGAGCGCCCTGGCCAGGCCCGGCTCCACGACCAGCCGGTCCTCCTTCATGGCGCGGATCTGGCGCTGCTGCGCCGGCTGGAGCCTGTACGTCGCCGGCAGGTCGGCGATCTTGTGTACGCCCGTGATCATGTGGTCGCAGGCGCGCTTGGGACCCACGTTGAAGAGCCGGATGATGTGGTCGTTGTCCTCGGGCCAGCAGCGCTCGAGGAAGGGACACGCGTGCGGCTCGTAGCAGTTGCGGCCGATGGGCGCGTCGGGCAGCGGCCCGGCCAGCATGTCGAGCTGCGCGTCGATCTGCCAGCCGATCTTGTTGAGGAGCGGCTGCACCGCGTCGGTCACGTCGGCGCGCGCGAACAGATCGCGCTGATCGGGGTGCCGGAACTCCTTGTTGAGATGCATGATGTGCGCGCCACGCACCGCGATGCCGTTCTTCCTGAGGACGTGCACCTGGATCGCCGCGTCAGGGACGTGCTGCTCCTTGGCCGAGCTCGACGACTTCACCTCGATGAGATGAAAGCCGTCCGTATCGCGCTGCAGGACGTCCACGGCCACGAACGTATGGTCGGCGAGGAAGCTCGCCTCGAAGATCGCGGGCGCGCCCTCGTGCAGCAGCTTCTGGGTGAGACTGACGCGTTCCTCGGTGGCGTAGTAGGGGAGATCGACGAGCGCGCCGCCGGGAAACCGCGTTCGCGCCAGCGTGCCGACGTGTGCGCCTTGATCAAACCGGTCCTGCAGGACTTTGTCCGGCTGCAGCTCGACGGCGTTGGGCTCGTGAACCTTCCACCACAGCAGCTTGTGGCACTGGAGGCCGGCGACGAAGCGGGACTTGGAGAGGCGGTGCGGAGCCGCTCGCGGCATGGAGGCCAAGGTAGGGGGCGGGGTCATGGGGAGCAACGTGGTCTTTGAAACCGAGGTCCAGCGGGGTAGCTTGCGCCATCTTCAGCAAAGGACCGCAGTGGCCAAGGAAGCAGCGATAGAGATCGAGGGAAAGGTCGAGGAGTTGCTGCGCAATTCCACGTTCCGCGTCACACTGAGCAACGGGCACTCCGTGCTGGCGACGATCGCGGGCAAGATGCGCCGCTTTCGGATTCGGGTCCTCGCGGGAGACCGCGTGACGGTGGCGCTGTCGCCGTACGATCTCACGCGGGGCCGCATCACCTTCCGGCACAAATAAGACCCACGGCGACGCTGCCCTATCCCCCCAGGGCCAGCACGGCGCCCTCGTGCTCGAGCAGCCAGCGCTTGCAGTGCACGCCGCCGCCGAAGCCGGTCAGCTCGCCCTTGGCGCCGACGACCCGGTGGCAGGGAACGATGATTGGGATCGGGTTCTTGGCGGTGGCGGCGCCGACGGCGCGCGTGATGCGGGGATCGCCCAGCCGTTTGGCGAGCGCGCCGTAGCTCAGCGTCGCGCCGTAGGGAATCTCGCACAGGGCGTTCCACACGCGGTGCTCGAACGCCGAGCCCAGGGCCTCGAGCGGCAGGTCGAAGCTGGTGCGCGTGCGCGCGAAGTATTCCTCGAGCTGCCGGCAGGCGCGCGCGAGCAACTCGCCCTCGGGCCCCCCACCGCTCGATTCCACCCATCCCGCCTGGTGCGTCGGCGCGGGTCCGCGCCGCGACGTCGAGAAGTAGACGCCGGTCAGGGCCGTGTCGGAGGCGGTGATGACCAGCTCCCCGACAGGCGTGACGAGGCGGGTGAAGACGCCGGGCATACAGGGAAAATACTATGAATCAGCGCGGTTTGACGACAGAGCCGCCGCCACGGGGGTTTCTGGACCAGCTCGTGGCGGCATCCTTACGTTTAGAGCCATGAGGAACGCGCTCTGGGTGTCGCTCTACGCCGTCGCGATGGCCGCGGTCGAGTCCGTGGTGGTGGTCTACCTGCGCGCGCTGCACCGCGGCGACGCGCCACTCACCGTGCTGCTGCACGAGATTCCGGCCCGGCTCGTCCCGATCGAGATCGCCCGGGAAGCCGCGACGCTCGTCATGCTCGTCGCGGTCGCGGCGGTGGCGGGCAAGAGCGCCTGGGAGGGATTTCTCTACTTCGCGCTCGCGTTCGGCGTGTGGGACATCTTTTACTACGTCTGGTTGTGGGTCCTCATCGGCTGGCCCCCCTCGCTGTTGACCTGGGACGTGCTGTTTCTGATTCCCGTGCCGTGGCTCGGGCCCGTGATCGCGCCCGTGATCGTGAGCCTGTGTCTGGTAGGCGGATCGCTGTGGCTGCTCAGCCGCCCCGCCCGGCGACTGCCAGGCCCCGCGTGGGGACTCGCGATCGCTGGCGGCGCCCTCGTGCTGCTGTCGTTCACGGTCGACTACCACTATGCGCTCGCGCGCACGGACCCACCGCGGTTCCGGTGGGAGCTGTTCTGGGCGGGGATCGCAGTGGCGGGGTTCGGCGTGGGTTGGGGCAGCCGGCGAGCACTGACGGAGGCTAGAGCTACCGCGCCACGGCCATGAGCGTCACGATCATTCCTCGCTCCCCTCCAGCACCACCTGCAACTGCCGCAGCGTCGCCTCGAGCCGCCGCAGCTCCTCGCCGTAGCGCGCCCAATCGCCCGCCCGCTGCGCCTCCAGCGCCCGCTGGAAGGATTCGGTCGCCCGGCGCGCGAGATCGGCGGCGCGCGCGTTCGCCGCAGGCGCGGCCCCGGGCGCCGCTGCGACACGATCGATGGGCCGCTCCATTCCTCCCCCGAACAGCCGCGACAGGCCTTCGTCCAACGTCTCTTCCATGACCACGCGGTTCTCGTGCGCGACCACCACGCGCTTGAGCTCCGGGATGCGCCCACCTTCCGCCCGCAGATACAGCGGCATCACATAGATCAGCGACTCTTCAATCGGAATGACGAGGAGATTCCCGCGGACCACCTGCGATCCCCCCTGGTCCCACAGCGACACCTGGCGCGCGATCTCGGTGTCCTGATTGATGCGGTTGACGATCTGCGTCGGCCCGAACACCAGGCTCTGCTTGGGGAAGCGGTACACGACGAGCTCGCCGTAGTGGTCGCCGTCGTTCCGCGCCACCATCCACGACGCCAGGTTGTCCTTGCCGCGCGGCGTGAACGGCACCATGAGAATGAACTCGGCCTGCCGCTCCCCCGGCAGCCGCATCACGATATGGCGCACGAACAGCTCCGGCCGCTCCGGCACGATCGACAACACCGGCTTCTGCCACTGATCTTCGCGATGATAGAAGATGCGCGGCTCGGCCATGTGGTAGGTCGCGTACAGATCGCTCTGGATACGGAACAGATCTTCGGGGTAGCGGATGTGCGCGCGCAGCTCGGCCGGCATCGAATCGAGCGGCTGGAAGATGCCGGGGAAGATCTTGGCAAACGTCCGGACCAGCGGGTCGCCGGGCTCGGCGAGGTAGGCCGTGACGCTGCCCTCGAACGCGTCGATCACGACCTTGACGCTGTTGCGCATGTAGTTGACGCCGTTGCGCAGCCCCTGCGAGTAGGGATAGCGGCGCGTCGTCGTATAGGCGTCGAGTATCCAGCGTAACCGCCCCGCCGCGTCGATCACCATGTAAGGGTCCGCATCGAACGTCAAAAACGGCAGCGCCGTGCGCGCCCGCGCGCGGATGTTGCGGACGTACAGCGCCCGGCTCTCGCTCGTGATGTCGCTCGACAGCAGCACCTTGAGCGAGCCGAAGTGGGTCGCGAGGACCAGCCGGCGCAGCAGCCCGCCGACTCGCACGCCACCGGTGCCCTGATAGTGGGTGAAGATGTTCGCATCGCCCGCGGGATAGTCGAACTCCGATTGCTGCGTGTTGGTGAACACCCACGAGTTGGTGAGCTCGCCGAAGTAGATCTCGGGCCGCGTGACCTCCAGCGACACGCTCGACGCGGGCGGCAGGTCCTGGATGAACAGGACGGGCAAGCCCGCGGCGGTCACCTCGTTCACGGGGCCGAGCGTCAGCCCCATGCCGTGCGTGAACGTGAGGCGCTCGTTGATGAACGTCCGCGTCGGCAGCGACGCCGGGTTGAGCTCGCGCGGCGACAGCATCACCTGGCGGTACTGCCCGTCGATGACGTAGCGGTCGTCGTCCACCGACACGAAGTCGTAGTAGGTGCGGATCTCCTGGAGCTGCGCGAACGTCTGCAATAGCGGGTCGCGGTCCCACAGCCGCACGTTGTCGATCGTCGCCCGGTTGTTGCGAATGTCGCGCTCGCTGAGCCGGGCCTCGCCCGAGAGGTCGCGCACCAGCACACTGTCCAGGCCCCACGCCCGGCGCGTCGCGTCGATGTGCGAGCGGAGCTGCGGCGTCTCCTTCGCCAGCTCGTTGGGCGCGACGACCAACTTCTGGATCAGCGCCGGATAGACCACGATCCCCAGGAACGAGACGCCGAAGTAGATGCCCACGGCCACGAGCGCGTTCCGCGCCAGGTGCCGGCTCCGGGCCCCGAGGATCACGAGCACCGCACCGGCGAGCGCGGCGAGCCCCGCGAGGTAGAGGCCGACGACGGTGCCGTGGAGATCGGCGTAGCTCGCTCCGACGAGCGGCCCCTTGGTCGAGTAGAGCACGCCGGGCAGCCGCACGAAGTAGACCCGCAGCGCCGTGACGACGAAGAGCAAGGCGAGCAGCACCGCGAGGTGCATGCGGGCCGACGGCTCGATGGTGACGTGCTTCTGATACACGATCACGTCGCGGCGCAGCAGGTACAGCGCGCCGCACGCGATCAGCGCCAGCAGGCCGAGGGCCGTCAGCACAGCGAGCACCCCGGCCACGACGGGCACGGTGAAGACGTAATAGGCGAGGTCGCGGCCGAAGACCGGATCCGTGACGCCGAACGGCGTCTGCCGCAGGAACTGGAGCACCGGGAGCCAGCCGCTCGAGGCGCCGAGCGCGAACAGCACGGCCAGGCCGAGGGCCGCAGGCAGCGCCAGACGCCGTAACAGGCGCGTCACGTCCACCTCGGGGGTCTGGACGTTCATCTGCATCACGACCGGCTTGGGAACGGCGCCGCGCTGCGCGAAACGCAGGTTGGCGTACAGGAACGCGAACGCCAGCCCGCCGGTCAGGACGCCCAGCAGCGTCGCGGCAATCATCCGCGTCGCGAACACGCGCCCGTAGCCGAGCGCGTTGAACCAGGGCCATTCCGCCAGCAGTCGCACCAGCGTGGGGAGCACGATGACGAGGAGGGCGACCGCGACCACCAGGATGACCCCGATGTTGCGGCGCCGGCGCCCGGCGAGGCGAAGAGTGGTCATCAGACGGAAGGTAACCCCCCGTGAGCCCACCGTCACGCACGCCCCGCCGTTAGTTTAAACCCGAACCCGCCCTCTCAGGGCCACGTATCGTTCAGACAATGGAACCAGGACGCCCTGTGCTCGGCACTCGAACCGTCGGTATCGCGGTGACTCTCCTTGCCATGGCCTGCCGCCCCGCAGCCCGGCCGTCGTACCAGATCACCCTCCTGTCGCTCTCCCCGCCGCGTTTCGCCGTACGCGCCGCGGTGACGCCGACCGACGACACGCTGCGCATGGCCCAGTCCCGCTCGTGCGACGTGGCGGCGATCTGCGAGGCGGGATGGCCTGCCCTCATCGAGGATCTGCGCGTCGCGGGCGCGGGCGGCCGGCCCCTCACCGCGACCGCGGCCGGATCCGCCGGCTGGGTCGTGCGCGGCGCCGCCGGCTCGCTCATGCTGCTCGAATATGTCGTCGACTACAGCGCCCTCGCCGGGCAGGGTTGGCCGGCGCCGCGCGAGACCGCCTACCTTGCCGACTCGATGCTGTATACTGTCGGCCGGCCCTTCTTCGTAGGCCGGTCCGCCGATGATACGGTGCTCGTTGAGTTTGCGCTGCCCGCCGGGATGTCGGTGCACGCGCCGTGGCAACCGGAGCGATCGATGGGCGAGTTCCGCGTCGCCGGCTTCGAGGCCGCCACCGAGAACGGGATTGTGTTCGCGCGCCGGCCGCTCCCGCGCGCCAGCGCGGGCGATCTGGCCGTCGATGTGGCGCTGTACGGACCCTGGCAGGACCGCCGCGACTCGGTCGCGCGCCTGATCGGTGCGCACCTCGCGACATTCACGAAACTGTTCGAGTCGGATGCGCCCGGCCGCTATCTCGCCACGTTCCTCGAGGCCGACGACTTCGGCGGCGAGGCGTTTCTGGACAGCTACGCCGTCTCCGCACATCCCGACTCCGGCTCGGCGCGGTGGGGGCGGATCATCGGCCACGAGCTGTTCCACTACTGGAACGGCCACCGCATCCGCGGCGCCGACTACATCGCGTCGCAGTGGTTCCAGGAGGGGATCACCGAGTACTACGCGATCCTATCCATGGTGCGGAACGGCTTCATCTCGCCCGGCGGCGCGCTCGAACGGCTGTCGCAGCACCTGCGCGCGCAGCGGCGGTTCGAGGGCAGCCTGACGGCCTCCGGCGGCCGCAAGAATGCGGCGTTCTACGGCACGGCGACGCTCGTCGCGCTGCTGCTCGACATCACCATTCGCGACCGCAGCGGCGGTCGCCGCTCGCTCGACGACCTGATGCACGCGATGTGGGACCGCTTCGGGAAGGACCGCCGGCCCTACACGCAGGCGGATGTCGTCGCGCTCGCCGGCGAAATGGCGGGGACCGACCTGCGGCCGTTCTTCGCGGCGTACGTCGAGGGGACCGCTGCGCTGCCGCTCGACACCACGCTCGGCCGTGCGGGACTGCGGGTGACGCGCGATGCGATCACGATCGATCCCAGCGCGCCCGCTGACCAGCGCGCCATTTGGAACGCCGTGATTCTCGCGTCATCACCCTAAACGCAGTCACTTGCGGTTCCGCGCCGGCGCCAGCGCCCCGATCGCCCGCGCGGGTCCGATCCGCCGCGCCTCGATCGTCTGAAACGCCGCGTCCCACGTCCGGCCGCCGTCGGTCGAGCGATCGGCGGTCCAGGAGAAGCGATCGGGTTGGATGTTGTGATAGCGGATCCGCCACAGCGACGGCTCGCCGCCCGCCACGCCGAACCTCTGCTCGATGTGCATCTCGTTGCCCACGCGGCGGCCGGTCCCTACGTCGAGCAATCCCCGGCCCGCATCGGCGCCCACCAGCTCCCACCGATCCGCGGCGCCGTTGTAGTTGCGCAGCGTGGTCGTCACGTAGTAGGTCTCGCCGCTGTCACCCACGACCCGGTACTCGTCGAGGATCTGCCCCTTGTCCAGACTCACAGCGCTCCAATAGCCGCGCAGCTGGCCCCACTGCTTGTTCATGGCGGTGAACTCCCAATCGCCGAGCAGGTAGTCGAACTCCCCCTGGTGCGCGGTGAACGCCGAGTCGATCTGCTCGCCGCTGCGCCGCGTGCTTTGCGCCACAAGCGGCGAGCCGAGCACCGCGATCACGACCACCAGAACGATGTGCCGCATGGGAACCTCGCGAGAAAGGGCGGCCACAAACACTGCTCTGGACTCGTCCCGGTGGCAAGCCGTAGATAAGCAGGTCCTTCGCTACGCGCGCGTTCCGCGCGCGCCGCTCAGGATGACATGTCGCAGCGCGGGTGGGAAAAGAAAGGGAGCAGGATAAAGGGATCAGGGTGAGGGGTCCTGTATCCGAAACCAGTACTTCGTTAAGTCCTCCCACGTGGGATTACGTTCCTCGACCAGCTTGATCTTTCGAGACCGCAACCAACCCTTGATCTCCTTCTCGCGCGCGATCGCGTCACGGATGTCCCCATACTCCTCAACATAGACGAGCCGGGTCACGCGGTACCTGCTGGTGAAGCCACGGGTGACACCGCGCTTGTGCTCGTCTACGCGCCGCGCGACGTCACTCGTGACACCGGTGTACAGCACTCGCGAGCGGCTTGCCATGATATACACGAAGTAGGTCCGCATGACCTATCACAATCGTGGATCTGGCCCTCCGGAGCGTCATCATTTTCCCCCAGGATGTCCCGTAATCTCGCATGACAACCTGGCGTCTCTTTTCTCCTTTCTTTTTTCTGCCCGCAAAGCGGAGCGCGCCTGTCATCCTGAGCGCCGAAGGCGCGAAGGATCTGCTGTTTCGTGCCTTGAAGCCGAAGCATTTCGCGATAGCGTCGTCGCTCGATGCGCAACTCAATTCCCGACCTTTTGTAGCAGGTTAGCTTGAAGCATGCACACGCAGACGTACCCACCGGCAGCTTTGGTTTCCGAGACGGTGGCAGAGCACTTCCGCCATCACCTCGAGCTCGCCCGCAACGGCGAGTACGCCCACCTGGCGGTCGCCGATGCTCCCGATGCCCCCGCCATCGAGCGCATCATCGACGCCGCATTCTGGGCGAGCCTGCGCCGCGACGAGGGGCGCACGCCCAGGATCTCGCTCGCTTTCCTCCCCCAGTCCGCCGCCGGAACGGCTCTGCTGTTCGAGCGGCCGCTGCCGCTCGACCCGGAAACGCTCACGCGGCTCGCCCCCGCCGTCGAGCGCCCCGGCATTCACCTCGGCGTGGCCCGGTACGACGGCCAGCTCTGCCTCTGGGGCGCGACGCGCACTCTCCCGCCGCTCTGCTTCGTCCTGGAAGTGGTGCAGCCGGGTTTGCTGGTTGTCAAACACCGCCGCGCTGACCCGGAGGGCAAATTCGCCAACGTTGCCGTGCTCGAGGGCGACGAGGTGAAAATCGTCGACGCCGAGGGCACGCTCGCCTCCGAGTGCCCCGAATTCGTCGCGGCGCTGCTCGGCGTGGACGCGACGTTCTCGAGCGCCGACAGCGTGCTCCTGCCGCTCGCGCTCTCGATGCGCGACCACGGTCACGGCGGCTCGCTGCTCGTCGTCCCGCACGGCTCGGATGCCTGGCGCCAGTCAATCCTCTGGCCCGTGCCCTATGCCGTCGCGCCGCCGTTCTCCAAGCTCGGCGATCTGCTGCGCGCCGCGCAGGCCGAGAAGACCGACGGCGCGTGGCACGAGGCGTTCCGGCAGGCGACCGACGCGATCGGGGGGCTCACGGCGGTCGACGGCGCCACCGTGGTGAGCGACCGCTGGGACGTGCTTGCGTTCGGCGCGAAGATTGGGCGAGGCCACCAGAACAACCACACCAACGTCGAGCAGGTCGTGATCCGCGAGCCGATCGTGGGGCGCGCGCCCGCCTTCGTCCACCCCACCGAGCTCGGCGGCACGCGCCACCTGTCGGCGGCGCAGTTCGTGCACGAGCAGCGCGACGCCCTGGCCCTGGTCGCGTCACAGGACGGGCGGTTTACGGTGTTCGGGTGGGCGGACGGAGCGGGCATGGTGTACGGGTATCGGGTGGAAGCCCTGCTGCTTTAGACGTACCGGGCCACCGCCATCGCCCCCAGCGCGACCAGCAGCAGCGCCGCCACGATCTTTCCCATGAGCGACGTGACGGACTCGCCGAGCTTCGCCGCCTTCACCATCGCCGGCCGCATCACGATGATGCCGAGCAGGAAGGCGAGAATCGACGACGCCGCGCCGACGGCGAGCGCCTGCCCCATCGGCGTCGCCATCAGCGCGCTGTGCTGTCCGCCCGCCAGCCGGTTGAACATCATCATGCCGGAGACGAGCGTGATCAGCGCGAAGATCGGCATGATCACCATGATGCGCCGGCGCTGCAGAGCGGCCATCAACTTGCCGCCCACAGGGCCGGACTCCATCACGGCAGGGGTCAGGAAAACCACGGTGAAGAACATCATCCCGACCCAGAGAGCGCCGAATCCGATGTGAAGCAGGCGTAACACGACCATTATCAGTTGCCTCCACGTAAGAGAGTTCCTGTAACCCCAATCCTGTGCGTCCGCGGTGCGTCTGCTGCGTCTAGTAGTGCATGTCCGCGCTGTTCGTGATGCGTCTAGTGGTGCATGTCCGCGCTGTTAGTGAAGCACCTTGTACAACACCGGCGTCACGATCCGCGCCAGCAGCGTGCTCGACACCAGTCCGCCGATGATCACCCATGCGAGCGGCGCATAGAACCCGCTGCCCTGAATCGCCAGCGGCATCAGCCCGCCGATGGCGGTGAGGCTGGTGAGCACGATAGGCAGGAACCGCACTTCACCCGCCCGGCGAATCGCCTCCTCCAACGCCATCCCCTCCGTCCGCAGCCGGTTGGTCAGGTCCACGAGCAGAATGGACGTCTTGATCTCGATGCCGATCAGCGCGACGAACCCGATCGTCGCCGTGAAGCTCAGCGTGTCACCGGCCAGGAACAGCGCCACGAGCCCGCCCGCGAGCCCCAGCGGAATGACACTCGCGACGATCAGCGTCGAGCGGAACGTCTTGAACTCGAGCACGAGGATCGCGACGATCAGAAACACCGCCACGATGATGGCGCTGCCGACGCCGCCGAAGCTATGCTCGCGCGCCTCGATCTCGCCGGCCGGCATGATGCGATAGCCACCCGGCAGTCGCAGCTCGTCCTGCCGCGCGAGAATCGCCTTCGTCACGCGATCGGTGTTGAACCCGGTGCGCACGTTGCTGCTCACGGTCACCGTGCGTCCGCGGTTGTAGCGCTGGATTTCGGGAACGGCGCGCTCGAAGCGCACCGCCGCCACCTGGGTGAGCGGCGTGAGATTCCCGCCCCGCGACGCGACGTACACCCGCTTGAGCTGGGCCGGGCTGGGCCGGCTGCCGGGCGCGCGCGCCAGGCGCACCACGATCGGCCGTTTCTCGCCGTCCGCCTCGCGCAACGTGCCCGCCTCGAGCCCCGCGAGCCCCAGGCGCACCGTGCGGTCGATCTCCAGGGTGGAAATGCCCAGGAGGCCCGCCCGACCGCGGTCGATCGCGACCCGCAGATCGGTGCGCGCGAGCCGCACCGGATTGGTGACGTACTCGGTGCCCGGCGTGCTCTCGAACACCGTCTCCATCCGGCTCGCCAGGGCACGCAACGTGTCGAGATCGGGACCCATGATGCGCAGCGCGATCGGGGCGTCGACCGGCGGGCCGTTCTCGAACTCCCGCAGCGCGATCTCGGCCCCGCTGTAACGGCTCAGCTCGGCGCGGAGCGTGTCGAGCAGCGCCGGCGTCTCGTGCTGGTCATAGCGATCGAGCAGCACGAAGAGCTGGCCCACGCGCGGGTTGTCCACGCGCGGCAGGACGTTGTAGTAGATCATCGGGTTGTCGTGACCCACCGACGTGTAGATCGCCCGCACTTCGGGACGCTTTCCCAGCACCCGCTCGGCGAACCGCGCCGCCGAATCGGTCACGGCGATGCTCGCCCCCTGGGGGGCGGTGATGCTCACCGCGACCTGGGGTGTCTCGGCCTTGGGGAAGAGTGAGAAGCCGATCAGCGGCACGAGCGCCACGCTCAGCACGACGACCGCGGCGGCGCCGGCGAGCGTCGCCCGCGGGCGCTGGAGCGCCCAGTCGAGCAGCGGCGCGTAGGTGCGGTGAATGGCCCGATCGAACGCGCGCAGGAGGCGGTTGCCCTGCGGGTCCTCGTGCTCGCTGAGCAGCCGGCTCGCCAGCCAGGGGATGATCGTGATCGACACGATGAACGACGCCAGCACCGTCGCGATCACGGTCACGGGCATCACCCGGATGAAGCGCCCGGGCCCGCCCGGCAGGATGAGCAGCGGCACGAACGCGGCGATCAGTGTCGCGGTCGCGCCGAGCACGGCCACCCAGATCTGCTTCGTGGCGGCGATCGCGGCCTCGGCGCGGCCGAGCCCTTGGCGCCGGAAGCGGGCGATGTTTTCGACGACCACGATCGAGTCGTCCACGAGCAGGCCGAGCGCGATCACCATCCCGACGATCGTGAGCTGGTTGAGCGAGTAGCCGAACCAGTTCAGCGCCGTGAGGCCCATCGCGAGCGACAGCGGGATGGAGATCATCACGATGAGCGACGAGCGGAAGCCGAGCGGCAACAGCGTCAGCAGTACCAGGCCGATCGCGATGAGGAAGTCCTCGCCGAGGCGGGCGAGGCGCAGCGAGACATTGCGCGCCTGATCGAACCCGCGCTCCAGGGTGACCCCGGCGGGAAGCTGCTCGGTGAACCGGTCCAGCTCGGCGTAGATCCGGTCGCGCACCGCCTGCACCGTCATGCCCGCCTGCTGGTTCGCCGTCACGAACACGGCGCGCCGGCCGTTGAAACGGGCGCGGTACGTCGAGTCGGCGTAGCTCCACGACACGCGCGCCACGTCGCCCACGCGCACCAGTTGCCCCGTGCCGGCGCGGAGCACCGTCTCCCGAATTTCATCGAGCGTCTCGTAGCTGCCTGACGTCCGCACGCTGTAGCGCTTGAGGCCGTCGGCGCCGGCCTCGACGCTGCCGCCGGGGATGTCGGCGCTCTCGCCACCCAGCGCCTGGAGCACGATTCCCGCGGGGAGCCGGAGCTGCGCCAGGCGGCCGAGGTCGAGCGCGACCGCGACCTGGCGCTCCGGCGCGCCCCAGCGCTCGGCCTCGCGCACGCCCGGCACCGCCGCCAGCCGGTCCTCGAGCGCTTCGGCGAGCGAGTCGAGCGTCCGGTACGAGGCAATGGGCGAGACAAGCGCCACCTGCACGATGTTCACCTCGAGCGTCGTCGCCTTCTCGATGTCGAGCCGCGCGAGCTCCGCCGGCAGCTCGGGGCGCAGCGCGTTGATCTCGCGGACGACTTCGTCGTACTTCTTCTCGGGATCCTGCTCCTCCTCGAACTCGACACGCACGGTGGCCACGCCGTCGCGCATATGGCTGTTGATGGCCTTCACGTGCTCCAGTTGGTCGAGCCGCTCCTCGATCTCGGTCACGACCAGTCGCTCGAGATCGGTCGGACTCGCGCCGGGGTAGACCGCCACGACGGTGTAGGACGGGAAGTCGAGCGCGGGATCTTCCATTCGCGGCACCGAGTGCCACGACGCCAGCCCAAGCGCCGCCAGCATCGCGAACACGACGACGGTGAACTGCCAGTTGCGAACCGAGAAGGCGGTGAGATTCATTTGATCTCCACCGCCTGGCCGTCCCGTAGATACGCGGCACCCTCCGTGATCACCTGGGCGGCGCTATCCAGGCCCGCCGCGATGGCCACGCGGTCCTCCGCGAGAAACGCGATCGTGACCTCGCGGCGCTCGGCGCGGCCGCCCACCAGCACGACCACCGTGCCGCGATTGCCGTCCGCCTCGAGCAACGCTTCCAGCGGCACGAGCAGGACGGGCCGCGTGGCGCGGGGGTGGATCTCGACCTGCCCGACGAGCCCGCTCGCGAGGCCCGTCGCGTCGGGGAGCCGCACTTCGACGCGATAGGTGCCGGTCATCGGATCGGCGGCCGCGGCGATCTCGCCCACACGGCCGGTGAACTCGCGATCCGGCAGCGCAGCGAACCGCACGATGGCGGGATCGCCCACTTGCACGCGCACGACGTCGCGATCGGCGAGCCCGGCCCGCAGCACGGCGCCGCGCGCGGCGCTGCCCAGGACGAGCGCGGGCGCGC